>NZ_JBLYIG010000565.1:0-1541 GCF_049222245.1 Nitrospira sp. BLG_2
ACCTTTTCAATTATGTCGCCGCGCTGATTGTATCAGTTGCGATGGCCGGAGTACTCGGTTGCAAGGATGATGCGGGCTCGGCACCGTCACCCCCTCCTGTCCCGCAAGTGGAGGTCGTGACGGTGATGGCACGGACCGTGCCGGATGAACCTGAATTCATCGGAGAGGCCGAAGCGTCTCGACCGGTTGAAATTCGCTCACAGGTCACGGGGATTCTGAAAGCCGTGCTGTTTCCAGAGGGCCGAGCGATCAAAAAAGGCGCCAAGCTCTACCAGATCGACCCGGTGCCGTTTGAAGCGGCTTACAAAGGCGCGCAGGCGAGGATCGCGGAGGCGGAAGCGCGCTTGGTTCAAGCCAAGCAAGATCTCGCCCGTGTCAAGCCGTTGCTTGAAGCGCAGGCCGTCAGCCAAAAAGATGTGGACGATGCAATTGCCGAAGACTTGGCGGCGAAAGCCGCCCTCCAACGAGCTCAGGCCGACATGATCAAAGCCAAGTTTGACTTCGACAACACCAGAATCATCGCTCCGATCAACGGCCTCATCGAACGGAGTCGGTACTACGAAGGCCGGCTGGTCTCTGCGCAAACCGATTTGCTGACCGTCATACATCGCATCGATCCGATGTATGTGGTGGTCAATGTGCCGGAAAGCTTCCTGCTCAAACGGCGAAAAGATGGCATCGCGGTGAGTCTTCAACATCCCGGCCTTGCGCAGTTGAAAGGCACCGTCATTTTCGCCGACGGCAGCACGTACGCTCACGAAGGCGTCCTCGATTTCGCCGATGTCGGCCTGCGGACTGAAACGGGATCGAGGCGAGCCCGATTCGTCGTTCCCAATCCCGATGGAGTGTTACTGCCCGGGCAATTTGTGAGGGTACGCTTTAAAGGAACGGTGAAAGACCATGCCCTATTGGTGCCTCAGCGGGCGGTCCAGCAAGGCCCGCAGGGTCCGATCGTGTTTGTCGTGGGTGAAGGAGACATGGTGGAAATTCGCCCGGTCAAAGCGAGCCGCTGGCACGACCAGGAATGGATCATCGAGTCGGGTGTGCGGTCCGGCGAGCGGGTGGTCGTGAGCGGTTTCCACATGGTGAGGCCCGGCGCGACCGTCAAACCGATTCCGGCCACCGAACCTGCTGCCGAGCCTAATAGCGGGAAGCCGGATAATAGGACGACCAACGACAGTGCCGACCATGAGTCGGAAACTAAGGCCGAAGCCGCGAAGGACCCGCAGTGAGTTCACGGTTTTTCATCGAACGACCGATCTTTGCCTCGGTCCTCTCCATTGTCATCGTCGTCATCGGGCTTGTCGCGCTCATCAATCTTCCCATTGCGCAATTTCCTGATATCAGCCCACCGGTCGTCCAAATCGAGGCCGACTACCCCGGCGCCAGCGCGGAAGTCGCGGCTGATTCGGTGGCTCGGACAATCGAGGTGCAGCTGCCGGGCATCGATAATCTCCTCTACTACGACTCGACCAGCACGAACGACGGCCACGTCAGCATCAGGCTCACCTTTGAAATCGGCACCAACGTGGATATCGCGC
>NZ_JBLYIG010000566.1:0-6621 GCF_049222245.1 Nitrospira sp. BLG_2
GTGACGCAAGCCCATTAACCTGTGAAATTGCGCGTTGGCCTATCTTATGTTCATCGTCTGAAAACAGGCGTTCTAGGCGTAAGGTAGATTCGGTAATCGCGTTATCCCAACCAATTAGGAATCCCCCGCCCAATACGGAAAGCGGAAGAAGAACAAAATTAATGCGCCCAAACCATTCAGGGTATCGGTATGCAAGGAATGCCAGTAAGCCGAGGAAGGAAGTAATGAGCGTAGCAATGATTGTTTCAAACATAAGCAGGGGTGGAATTCTAAGTGTGATAGGAAAAGAGTGCAAGCTGGCTCAGCGCAGGCCGAGGCCGGCTCGACCTTGGGCAAAGCGGGTAGGTGATCCACAAAATTTCCCTCTATGTCCGAAAGCCCGTGTAGGTGGTACACAATTCCTCATCCAGTGTGGTACATACTTCCAGTTTCAGCAAAACGCACCCATAGCATAATCAAGGACTTCTGATGGACTGAGGTCTGAGGTCTCACTCGGTCTCCGGCACCAGTCACATGAGAGTCAGGCATTTATCGCAGACGAACCTATAGAGGGATGCATGGATACAAAAGGAATCGTGATGCTCGTTGCCGGTGTCATTCTTTTCATCAGCGTCATCGGGATTGGAGCTTGGGTGATGACAGCGCCTTTGGAAGCGGGGGAAGCAGAAACGAAACGGTGTAATGAATATGTGGTTGAGTTGGATCAGGTGAATAAGTACAAGTGGTTTTGGACACCCTATCATCAGCGCATGGCGTTCAATACCTGCATCACCAAGAAAACAGGGCAGTAGAAGTAGTCGTCACCAAGTCTCTTCCGTTAAACCAGTCGTCAGGAGTTCTGTTTCCACATGCGCATGGTGTGGCGGTGGATGCCTTGTGCTCGTGCAGGCCTCCAGGGAGCGTCGAGACTTCTCCTTGGGTTTACGCTCCTGCAGCTATGGAACGCGCCGCCACTACGCGCGGAATGGTCTCTTGTCGAAAGGAACGACAAGGCAAAAATCTATGTTGATGCGGAAAGCATCAGCCGGAACGGTGATATGGTCAGCGTCTGGGTGTTGGATGATCTGAAGACGGCCCAGAACAGAGGGTTGAGCACGTTCCTCTCCACTCGTGCCCAGGAAGAACACGATTGTTCCAAAGAACGCTTTCGCCTGGTGACCATTGAGCAGTTTGCTGGAAATATGGGGACCGGTAACTTGATCTACAAGAAGGTGGGTGAGTCACACTGGGCGCCCATCCCACGAGGGACCATGGCGCAATCGGTGTGGAAATTTGTATGTGGGAAAAAGTGACGGTGAAGTAAACAATCCTAGGGGAGCATCGCAGAAATTAGACAGACGTCCGTTCCCGCCCACACTTCCAGCAGGTGCCGAACTGACCCTCGTGACGCTCGCCGCATCCTGCACAGGTCCACATATCTTGATTCGATGGCAGCAACACCAGGCCTTCTTCAAGCAATCGCCTCGCCCGGTCATAATCTTCGTCTTGAACCCACAGCTCCGGGAACACTTCAGTGAAGGGAATCTCTCCGGCAAGGCTGGATGAACGCTGGTTCTTGATCATGCATCGGATATCGGCCTGCTCTAGCCGCTCCTTGCGCATTTCAACTTCGATCAAGTTCTGAGAGACGAAGAGCTTTTTCATCGATGACGAATCCCAGTTGTTGAACGTCTGAATGACCCAGGTTCTGGGTGTCTCTTGTCGAGAGGCAATCAATCCCGCGTTCTCTTAGAACAGGTGCGAGAAGCGGATCGACATCCTCATCGAGATAGAGCTTGAAAGTCACTGTCTGAATCGGGATGGTTAACGATCAAGAGGAAGGGTGTTTTCGCACGTACTCTTCACGATTCTTCTCAATCTCACGGTCGATCTCCGCTCGATTGTCGTAATAGTACGCAAGCGCGTCATGGATTTGAGCGAGGGTGAGGTGAGGAAATTTTGCAACAAGCTCCTCAGGCGTACACCCGTGCTGGAGTATGTAGATGGCGACCGACCGAACTGGAAACCGAGTGCCGTTGATGACGGCATCCCCCCCGCAAATCGCAGGATCGCTCGCGATATGAGGATGGGCAACTTTTGGCATATGGCCTTCCCGGGATTCTCAAACCTTAGCAAGGTGACAGTGCACCGTCAAGCCGAACGTCGTCAACACCGGTCTGTTTGAGCGTTTTCGTTATCATGACGTGAGCAAACCGGTAAGTTGGATAGGATGGACAGTGAACAAGCAAGAGACAAAGGATAACGACAATGAATCAATGCTTTGGCAGCATCCCGCCATTTGACAATGACCCGCTGATAAAAGTCAGCGGCAAGTAGCTGACTTTTACTTCTTAAAGACCATCCTCGGATTGGTCATGTTCCCCATCGCGAACCCTACCAACTCCCACCCGTTGGAGCCGAACTCGTTCAGCTTGATCTGCATAGTCTCGGTATCGGGAATCACCTCGATGATTTGGTACTGATAGCGTTTCGGCTCCTGAGCCTTGACCGTGAATGGTTGGCCTAAGAGCAACAAAAGTCCAAGGGCTCCAAGGCTGATGACTGAGATCAGCCACGCGACTGAAATGCGTATGGTCATATATCACCTCGCATTGTTGGTAGGTTATGGGTGTGCATTCGTAAGTATTGCCGGCTTCCAAGTATATTTAAAAAAGACGATAAACTCATCTCCTTACCGATATCCTCTATCTCTGTTTGTAACGGCTGCTTGATCTTGTTGCAAGCGTCAGCGAGGAATGTTGGGCTGGAGCCTTCGCGACGAGCTATTCTAGTTCTCTCAAAATCTGCAAGGATCTCAGTCTGTGTGCAACATCAGGCAAATGCCAATCGGCCCTTGGGTTCCGGAATGGGACGACCGAGTTCCTTGGCAGTTGCGATCCACTTCCGAATAACAGTTTCCACATTCGCCAGAGCTTCTTGATACGTGGCGCCATCTGCTGCGCAGCCCGCCAACTCCGGCACTTCGGCAATGAAGGCCTGATCGTCTTTGCTCCAATAGATGATTGCTTCGTACTTACTCATTGACGTCGCCCCCCAGCTTGTACGCAGAATTACATGGCGTACTTGTTTCACCTGATACGGCTTGGCGTGGGAGCTTTTGGCGGTAGATTCAAAATCTCTTCGACTCCCGTTTGCCTATGGGTGTGCCACGCGCCAGTTTTTGCCGACGCCCAAATCGACTTGGAGCGGCACCGATAGGCCCAATTGTTTGCCGACACCTTCCATCTCGCTTTTCACCAACCGCTTCGCTTCCTCAAGATCGTGATCCGGCACCTCGAAGATGAGTTCGTCGTGAACTTGAAGAATCATCTTCACGTGGGGTAGTTCTTCGTGAAGTTTCTTGTGGACGTTGATCATAGCCACTTTGATCAAGTCTGCCGCGGTGCCTTGAATGGGACTGTTCACCGCCATACGTTCGCCAAACCCCCGTTGCACTGGATCGCTGCTTTGGAGCTCAGGAATCGGGCGACGGCGGCCAAGGATCGTGGTGGTGTAGCCTTTCTCGCGGCCCTCCGCAATGTTCCGATCCATCAGGGCACGGACGGCAGGGAATCGTTCAAAGAAGGTTTCGATGTATTTTTTGGCTTCGGCTTGGGGCACGCCGAGGTTCTGAGAAAGGCCAAACGGACTGATTCCATAGACGATGCCGAAGACGACGGTTTTGGCGGCGCGTCGCATGTCCCTGGTGATCTGATTGGAGGGGAGGCTGAAGATTTCCATGGCCGTCGCCATGTGAATGTCTTCCGCTTTGGTAAAGACGGACAGCAATCTCGGATCCTGCGAGAGATGGGCGAGGATACGCGGTTCGACCTGGCTATAGTCGGCGCAGAGGAGTTCATGGCCTTGGGGGACGATAAAGGCTTCGCGGATACGGAGACCATAATCGCCTTTCACGGGAATATTTTGAAGATTCGGATCGGTGGACGAGAGCCGTCCTGTCGCCGCAACGGTCTGGTTCAGCGACGTATGGAGCCGTTTCGTGTCCGGATGCACCAATGCAGGCAAGGCATCGACGTAGGTGGACTTGAGCTTGCTCAGGCTTCTGTAATTAAGAATCTGCGCGGGTAACTCATGTTGCGCCGCGAGTTGCGTGAGAGTGTCTTCATCGGTGGAATAGCCGGTCTTTGTTTTTCGCAGGGGTTTCAAGCCGAGTTTCTCGAACAAGACTGTCGCGAGTTGCTTCGGTGAATTGATGTTGAATTCGCCCCCGGCCAGCGCGGCAATGCTGGTCATCATGCGGTCGAGGTCCCGATCCAGTTCCTTACTCAGGTTGTGAAGTCCATCAACATCCAACAAGAAGCCGTTCCGTTCGATATCGGCCAGGACCGAGACAAGCGGCATTTCGACTTCTTGAAACAGATTCAGACTTCCCTGATCCCTCAACCGATCGAGCATGATCGGAGTAAGCTTGGCGATCACCGCCGCGCGTTCCGCGATCTGCTCCCGCGACGCGGTTTCAGCCTGGAACAAGGATGTCGGCGATGCCGGCTCTTTCGCCCGGGTGCCGAGCCGATGGTCGAGGAGTTCAAGAGCCAGGGTGTCGAGCTGATGGTCGCGTCGATTGGGATTCAGGAGGTAGTCCGCGATCATCGTGTCAACATACGGCCCAGTGAGCGTGACGCCGATCCGGTGAAACGCGAGAAGCGTCAATTTCAGGTCATGCACCGCCTTCAGCCTGGTCGTTTCATGAAAGAGCGTGATGATCGGGCGCATGTACTCATGGACGTCGAGCGGGATGAAGGCGGTCAGGTCTTCCGATGAGAGTGCGATGCCCTGCATGTCGGCTCGTACGCCGGGAGAACCGGAGAGGAGACATTGGACGGCGATGGTTTCGCTTTGTTCCAATCGTGCGACAAAGGCTTGCGCCGCCGCCTCGCTCTCAATCGTCTCCACGGCAGTCTGATGGATCGAAGTCGGCGGCGAGGTCGGCTGGATGGATTTCAGCAGCGTCGTGAATTCCAGCTCGCGAAGCACATCCATGAACCGGTCATTATATACCGGCTTGACCTGAAGCGCATCGGCATCGAATTCCACGGGACAGTCGGTTTGAATCGTGGCCAGACGCCGGCTCAGCCTGGCGTTGTCGGACTGCTCGATCAACATGGTTTTGACACGGTTCGGCGTGACTTCGTCGACCCTGCGAAGCAGCTCTTCGATCGTGCCAAATTGGCCGATCAATTTCGCGGCCGTTTTTTCTCCGATACCTTTCACACCGGGAATATTATCGATGGCATCGCCCATGAGGCCCATGATTTCCGGAACCCGCGCAGGCTCGACCCCAAATCGTTCGCGACATTCCCGCTCGCCGATCCATTTATCCTTGACGGGGTCGTAAATCTTCACGCGGAGCGTGAGCAGCTGGAACATATCTTTGTCGCTCGTCACGATCGCCACATCGCGGTCGGCACGTTCCGCTTTCCGAGCCAGCGTGCCGATAATATCGTCCGCCTCGTGTCCGGCCAGTCGAATGGCGGGAATCGCCAGCGCTTCGACGATGCGGTGAATATAGGGCACCTGCGCGCTCATGGCGTCCGGCATCGCGGGCCGCTGGGCCTTGTAGGCCTGATATTCTTCATGCCGTTGCGTAGGGCCCTTCTCATCAAAGACGACAGCGAGAGCATCAGGCCGGTGTTCCCGCATGATCTTCAAGAGCATGTTCGTGAATCCGTACACGGCATTGGTTTGAAAGCCTTTCGAATTCGACAGCGGCGGCAAGGCAAAGAAGGCCCGATAGATGTAGGCGCTGCCGTCGATCAGGTAGAGCGTGTCAGGGCGATTTTGAGGATCAGACATACATTCTTCAGCGTCCAGCTATGAACTCCAACGGTGAGCCGTTTGTATATCGGCAGCGATCGGAGATCGATGGCGGCATGGGTGTTATGGTTTCGGCGCAATCGTGAGCGGAGGCTGCCCAAATTTCTGGCGCATGTTGTTGATGGTGCTCAGAACAGCGGGCTGTCCGATCATCTTGGCTTCCATCTTACGCTTGCCGGGGAAGTCCAGCATCGTCACCCCGATCAACATCGTGAGAATGCCCTGGCCCGGCAAGAACAACATTAAGAAGCCCACGAACAGAAAGATGGCACCGATGACGTTTTTTACGATATGGCCAAGCAACCGAAGCACCGGATGGTGATCTTCCATCCAGCGTCGCGGCACACGGGTGTCGAAGAAATCCGTCGGAAGTCTGACGAGGATGAACGGGATCGCAATCAATGATCCGACAAAGAAGACCATCGAGAGAGCCGTCAGGGTAACGAGGGTCTCGGTCGAGATATATTGCTGAACCGCTGAAAGAAGCCCATCCATCGGTCGGCATCCTAGCATTCAGGCCCTGATGCCCTCAAGATGAAGCCGGTCCTCGTCTCATGTTTACGCAGTCGAACGTGATGGTCATAATCACCGAACCTGGGACTCGGTATGAATGGGTACAAGCCGCATTTGAAAATCGGATGGCTTGCGTGAAAGTCCGCGCGCGGAAGAAATGAGTATGTCGACGAATAAGTGCACCGGATCTCGATGCTCGGTATGACGGTTGCGATGATGGCCAAGGACGTGATTATCGCCTTGTTGTCCTGGATGATTAAAAACTCGCTGAAGGGAAGATCGATCAGATCGATT
>NZ_JBLYIG010000567.1:0-11104 GCF_049222245.1 Nitrospira sp. BLG_2
CGGGTGAGGTTCATGCGGGCCAGCTGTGAGCCGATCTCGTCCTCGGTAAAAGCCGCCAGCAGGGAATTGTAAAAGTCGCGGCGCAGAATGTCCGGCTCGTTAGCGGCGTAGTGGTCGACAATGGCCTGGGCCGCTTCCGGCGAGTCCGGACGGAGGAGATCCATGACCAGCACCGGCGCGCCAGGTTTCACCAACTGGCGAATCTTCTGCCAGAACTGCAATGGATTCGGCAGATGATGAAGCAGGCTGTTTGAAACCACGGCGTCAACGATTCTCGCGCCGGCGATATCTTCATACCGTTCGCAGCGCAATGAAATACGGTCTACCAATCCGGCTTCCTTTACTGCTTGTTCACCCAATTGAATCATCGGCGCCGAGGCATCGATGCCGATGACCTGGCAAGAGGGATACAATTTGGCCAATCGAATCGGAATATCGGCAGGGCCGCAACCGAGATCCAATACCTTCCCCTGAGAAAACTCCGAATAATATTCCTTGAAGCGATCGACGAATCCTTGATTCTCCTCGGCAAAATCAGCGCGCGCGTAAGCTTCGGCCTGCGCCGGATCGTCCATAAGTTCCGGCTCTAGTATCCGATTCACTACATACCTCCTATCTCTACTGCGTCTCCCGGCCGCACCACGCCGCCGCGCAGCACCCTCGCATAGACACGACTCCAACCTGGGTTTAACTTCTGCGAAATGCGCGAGAAGTCCTCCTCTCGAAACCACCTCTTATTATGGATACAGGGCGTCGTATAGCTCGTCACTTCGAGCAAAATATCGGGCCCGATGGTCAATTGGACGCCTGGCCGCACTAAGTCCCAGTCCAAGCCTGACAAGGTGAGGTTTTCTCCCGATGACCCGGCATCAATCGGATGGCCTTCTTTTTGAAGTTGTTCGATAAGTTCGAGCAAAAATAGACAGACCGCGCGATCCGGCCCGCCATGGAACTTCAGGTTGCGCTGGCGATCACCATCCAAGCCCCGTTCACTCACCTTGGCCTCCCAAACCGGCAGCTTCGGAACGCCTCCGTCGGAGGCATTAATCTGATACACATGCGGATAGGGTGGCCTTGTCGACATCGTCACCCCTCCCCATCGCAGGATTCCGGCCTGAGCCATTTCATCGCCACCCAGCCTTCCTCTTCACAGCGTTCGGAGCAGACCAACCCAAGACTCGAAAACCGCTCGACGATTTCCGGTTCCTGCTCGACAAGAATGCCGGAGACCATGATTCTTGCTCCTCTCAACGCAAAACTTGCCACATCGTCGGCGAGATCCAAAATCGTTTGCCGGTCAAGATTAGCCAGCACAAGCTCGGCGGTCCGCCGCTTTTCTTGCGGCAGGTCAACCAACGTACCGCAGATGATCTCGATCCGATCCTTCAACCTATTGTGTGCGACAGATTCCGTCGCGCAATCTACGGCGACTGAATCAACCTCCACTCCGATGGCAGATGCCGCGCCCAGCTTGACAGCTGCCATGGCTAGAATTGCGCTCCCCGTCCCCACATCCAAGACCACTTCCCCACCGCGGATTTCTTTTTGCAGCCATTCCAGCATCATGCGAGTGGTCGCATGATGGCCGGTGCCGAACGCCTGCTTGGGGTCCAGCACGATTTCGATATCTTTCGGGCCGAGCGCGACTGATTCCCAACTCGGACGGATGACCAGCCGACCGATTCGGAGCGGTTTGACGGAGCGGGCCCACGCTTCATTCCAGTCCTGCGCCGGCACCTGTCGCACTGAGAGGGAAAGGTTCTCGATCGATGGCGCAAGGTCGGCAAGGACCAGACGAACCGAAGCAAGCCGATCCTCGTTCCATTGGTCCTCCGACCAATAGAGATGGACAACCCCCTCATCCTCCCAAGCGCCCTGGATACTAGAATCATCAAGTCGACTCAGCAGCTCGCCTGCGTCGACACGCTCTTGGATACAGACGTCAATCCAGTCGTTAGCCATTGCCATTTCGAAATTGATGAACCGTGACAGGCTCTCCTTCCGACGTGACCACACGAGATTCGCTTCTGACACTCATGTCGACATTTGACGTTCCTATCCGTTCCCAGTAAGGTCGCCTATTATGGCCAGCTCGCGCATGACGCGGATCGAAACGATTATCCGACGCATCGACCGCCTGATTATTCAAGGAACAAGGAACAGCGCAACATTCACACGATGGCGATTGGCTATTTTCCTCATCGGCCTCGTCGGCACTGTGACCCTCTACAAGCTCGATTGGTACCATAGCGGCAATCTTGCTCTCGTAGCATTCTTAGCGCTCTTCATCACTGTGGCCGCATATCATAACAGGGTAGAAACGCGGATTCACCGGCTTCGGCAATGGAAACAGATCAAGCAGGCTCATCTGGCTCGGATGGCGCTGGATTGGGCCGCGATTGCTCCAAGACCCGGTGAAACTCCAAAGTCCCATCCATACGCCGCCGATCTGGATCTCTTCGGCGCGCATTCACTGACACATCTTCTCGACACCACGGTATCCGATCATGGCAGAGGGCGTTTACATAGCTGGCTGCTGGAGCAGCCTCCTACCCCGTCACATTGGCGCACACGGCAGTCTTTGGTGAAAGAACTGGCATCTCGCTCCTTATTTCGTGACCGTCTTGCACTCGAGGCCAAACTGACTGGAGACCAAGAAATCAACGGCAGACGGTTGGCTGCCGTGCTTGAGCATCCGACCGGCTTGCCTCACGTCGACACCATCCTTGCCGTCCAAAGTTTTCTCGCCCTTACAACGATCAGTCTTGCTTTACTCGCGATGTTCGGCCTGACTCCTGGATATTGGATGTTTTCATTCGCGGCTTATGTGCTGATCTACTTCATGACCGATCAAGGTGAAGAGCTGTTGGAGCATGCCGTCGGACTTCACCATGAAACCGAGCGGCTCGCCACAGTCCTCGGCTATATTGGGCAACATACAAGACGACGAGACACGGCGCTCGCTTTCGCCTGGACGAGCCTGATCGGTGAAGCCAGCCCCATGCTGCACCTTCAACAAGCCGCACGGACACTTCATGCGATCAGCATCAAGGCCCATCCTCTCGTCCATTTGGCCGTCAACGCATTCTGCCCATGGGATCTGTGGTTCACTCGGCGATTGATTCACATCCAGCACAGGATCAAGGATGCCCTCCCTCAGTGGCTGGACTGCCTGGCAGAAATCGAAGCGGCATCGGCTCTGGCTACCTTTGCCTATCTCCATCCCGATTACACATGGCCCGATCCCCTCATCACCGCCGGCGAACAGAACGGAACACCCCCTGCTTTCCACGCCGACCGACTCGGCCATCTGTTACTGCCGGCTAAGACCCGTGTGACCAACGACGTTCATCTGAAGGAGCTCGGCTCGATTCATTTGATTACCGGCTCCAACATGTCCGGCAAGAGTACGTTCCTGCGTACGATCGGCATCAATCTCTGCCTTGCGCAAGCCGGCGCTCCTGTCTGCGCCCATTCATTTGAATGGACGTGGAGCCGGCTGGCCTGTTGCATTCGTGTCGATGATTCGCTCGATGCCGGTCTGTCGTTCTTCTATGCCGAGGTCAAACGACTCAAGACGATCCTCGATGCGACCAAAAACATGACCGCGCCACCTGTCTTGTTCCTGATCGACGAAATCTTCAAAGGCACCAACAACCGGGAACGGCTCATCGGCAGCCGGGCTTACATCACCGAACTGTCTCAAGGAAACGGTTTCGGCCTCGTCAGCACCCATGATCTGGAGTTGGCGGAGTTGGAGTCCGCCGTTCCGAGGCTCGTCAATGCACACTTTCAGGAAACCGTGTCAGCCGGCGCCCTGGAGTTCGACTACCGGCTCCGACCGGGCCCGTGCCCCACGACGAATGCCCTGAGAATTATGGAGCTGGAAGGCCTTCCTATTTCCCCAACACTCAATCTCAGGCAGAATGGCCCTCACGGATGACCACCTCGACCGGTTCTGAAACTCCACCTTTGTCACATCCCCTTCGGGGTCTCTTGATCGCCCAATTCTGCGGAGCCTTCAACGATAACGCGTGGAAACTGATGGTCGCCTTGCTCGCCATTCGACAAGCGACGGCAGGCATGGCACCGGGCCCCGCACTGGAGACCGCTGCCCAGACACAGACTGCCATGGCATTTGTCATTTTCACGCTGCCATTGGTGTTGCTCTCTCTTGTCGGAGGCACATTGGCCGATCGCGTGAGTAAGCGGACGGTCATCATCGCCATTAAGTTTGTCGAGGTTTTCCTCATGGCAACCGGCACAGTCGCACTCTGGCTGAATCCGGCCGGAGGTGTTCTGCCCTTGATCGTGTTATGCGGCATGGGTGCGCACAGCGCCCTGTTTAGTCCTTCGAAGTACGGGATCCTTCCCGAATTGATCCCGCACGAGCGGCTTGCGACCGGCAATGGGCTCTTGGAGATGTGGACCTTCGCCGCAATTCTGACAGGTACCGCAGCCGGAGGATTCCTTCTACAAATCGCCGGGGATGAGCGTTGGCTGGCCCCGCTGGCATTGACCGGCCTCTCGATCATCGGCCTCATGACAGCCTTCAACATTCCTCTCGTGGCACCCGCCCGCACCGTCGGAGGCGTGGGAGCCACCGTCCGAGGCGCATGGGCAGCGATTCAATCCGAACGGATGTTGCGCATGGCCATTCCCATGGAAATCATGTTCTGGACCATTGCGAGCCTGTTCGGACAGAACGTGCTCGTCTATGCAAAAGCCGTTTTGCATTTGTCTGATGCGATGTCCGGTCTTCCACTCACCATCTTGTCTGTGGGTATCGGAATCGGAGCAATGCTTGTCGGGCGAATCTCCAAGAACCGGGTCGAATACGGACTGATTCCGATAGGCGCCATCGGCGTATTTCTCATATTACTGTCGCTCGGCGTCGTGGCACCCCCGTTGACAGGGACCTTCATGATGATGGGAATGCTTGGGATATCCAGTTCATTCATCTTCGTTCCGTTGAACGCCATTCTCCAATGGAAATCTCCACCCGATCGGCGCGGTGCCGTCATTTCGTTCTCCAACACGTGCGTCTTCACCGGCATCTTATTTGGATCACTGGTAGGCGGCTCCTTGGCCAACGCCGGCCTCTCGACAACCGGCATTTTCTTGGCCGCGGCCGCAATGACCTTGGGCGGCATAGGGTGGGCACTTTGGTTTTTGCCCGACACGTTCATTCGGCTGGTGCTGGTCATTCTCACCAACACGCTCTATCGGCTTCGCATCGTCGGTCAATCTCATGTTCCACAATCCGGCGGAGCGCTCCTCGTTCCCAATCACGTCTCCTTTGTCGACGGCATGCTGCTGATCGCCAGCTTGGATCGATCCGTGCGTTTTGTCGTTGATTCGCAATATGCCGAACAGCCGATCTTCAAACCTTTCATGAACGCGCTCCGAGTCATCCCCATTTCCTCTCATGGAGACTTGCGGGTCATTTTGAAAGCGCTCCGCGATGCCGGTGCGGCCGTCGAGAAGGGAGAACTCGTTTGCATCTTCCCTGAAGGCCAAATTACGCGTACCGGAACGTTATTGCCCTTCCGACGAGGTTTCGAGCGGGTCGTGAAAGGACGCACAGCGCCCCTCATCCCGGTTCATCTCGACCGTGTGTGGGGTAGCATCTTCAGCTTCAATCGCGGCCGCTTTCTGTGGAAAATTCCGGAACAGCTTCCGTACCCCGTGACCGTCTCGTTCGGCGCGCCTCTGCCGCCGAGTACACCGACACACGACCTGCGTGAAAAGATTCGGGAGCTCGGGGAAGCAGCCTGGCAGCTCAGGAAACCGAGTCGTCGGCCGCTCCATCGCCAATTTATCCGATCCATGCGCCGCTATCCTTTCCGCCTGGCTATGGCCGACCACAACCGTCCCCGTGTCTCATCGTTGCAAGCTCTCATCGGATCAATCGTCCTCGCGAGAGCGCTTCGACCGTTTTGGGAGGGCCAACAACGAGTGGGCGTCTTGCTGCCACCCACGGTCGCCACAGCATTGGTGAACGTCGCCGCGCCCCTCTGCGGGAAGACCATTGTGAACTTGAACTACACCGTCGGGAAATCCGGGCTAGAAGCCGCCGTGGGACTGGCGGACCTGCGCACAATCGTGACAAGCCGTGTCTTCGTTGAAAAAGCCAAACTTGAACTGCCGGATGGGCCGTCGGTGGTTTGGCTGGAGGACGTTGCCGCGACAATCACCAAGGGGCAGAAAGTGCTGGCTGCCCTGCTGGCCCTCTTCGCTCCTTGCCGTATTATCGAACACGCCTGCGGGCAGGCAACTCCGCTCACTCCCGACAGCATGGCCACGATCATTTTCAGCAGCGGCAGCACCGGAGAACCTAAAGGCATCATGCTGTCGCACTTCAACATCGATGCCAACAGTCAGGGTGCCACACAGGTGCTCCATTTTTATCAGGACGAGCGTGTCCTCGGCATTCTGCCGTTCTTCCATTCATTCGGATACATGGTGTTCTGGTTTGTCATGTCCAATAATGCGGCGATCATCTTTCACCCGTCCCCCCTCGATGTGGCGGCGATCGGCGAACTCATCCGGCGACATCGGATCACCTTTATCGTCACCACGCCGACGTTCCTGCAACTCTACTCTCGCCGTTGTACGCCGGAACAATTCGGTTCGGTGCGGGTAATTCTCACCGGCGCGGAAAAATTATCGGCAAGACTCGCAGAGGCCGTCGAAGATAAGTTTGGGATCGGACCGATCGAAGGCTATGGAGTTACGGATTGTTCTCCGGTCATTGCGGTCAATTGCCCCGACTTCCGCGCAGCCGGCTACTATCAGCCGGCCTCACGCCGAGGCACCGTCGGTCAACCGCTTCCCGGTGTGTCCGTGCGGATTGTCGATCCTGATAGTTACGCACCACTCCCGGCCGGCACACCCGGAATGTTGCTCGTGAAAGGCCCGAATGTGATGAACGGCTATCTTGGCCGCGAAGATCTCACCGCTGAAGCCATGCGGAACGGCTGGTACATTACCGGTGACATCGCATCCCTGGATGAAGACGGATTCTTGACGATTACCGACCGGCTGTCACGGTTCTCAAAAATCGGCGGCGAAATGGTCCCCCACGGCACGGTCGAGGAAGCCTTGCAACAGGCCGCTGAAGCCGACACGCAAGTCTTTGCCGTAACCGGTCTCCCAGACGAGAAAAAGGGGGAGCGTCTCGCAGTCCTCCATACGCTTGAGGAATCCCGTATTCCTCACATTCTGGACAAGATCTTGACGAGCGGCCTGCCCAATCTGTTTATCCCGGGAAAACACCAGTTCATCAAGGTCGACGCGTTACCGGTCCTTGGGACGGGTAAGCTCGATCTCCGGGGTGTGAAGCGCATTGCGATGGAACGACTTTCATTGCATGAGCCGTCGGAAGTGATGAGCAAGGAAGCGGGCCAGAAAACGATTGACGAATGACAGCCACCACATCGCTTATCGATTGCCACGTCCATCTTGCGGCCTTGCCCGCCGGGGACAATGGTTGCTTCATCTCCCCAAAACTGCTTCGAAGTCCGCTCTTTCGCTTCATGCTGTGGAAACATGATCTCTCGCGGATGCAGCCGCAGGAGGCCAATCAGCGATATCTGGATCACCTCCTCGCGGAGTTGCGCGCCTCACGGCATGTTTCAAAAGCGGTGCTGCTCGGCATGGATGGATTTTACGATCGGACCGGCTTGCTCAATCGGCAGCATACGGACTTTCTCGTCAGCAACGATTACGTCTTCAAGACCGTCCAAGCTTATCCGGATATGTTTCTGGCCGGTCCGTCGATCAATCCTCAACGTAAAGATGCCATTGACGAAGTTCACCGTTGCGCCGATGCCGGCGCCGTCTTGATCAAAGCTTTGCCGAACGCCCAGCACTTCAACCCGGCTGACGAGAAATATCGACCGTTCTATCGGGCATTGGCGCAACGGAGATTGTTCTTCTTGAGCCATGTCGGCTACGAATTCAGTTTGATCGGCAAGGATCAATCACTCGGAAATCCCGATCGGCTCCGCCTGGCACTCGAAGAAGGAGTAACCGTCATCGCGGCCCACGCTTGCAGCTATGGCCTCATGTTTTATGAAAAATTCATTCCAACCTTCTGGGAATTGTCCAAGCGCTATCCTAATTTCTATGCCGACATTTCAGCCATCACCCAACCCCATCGATTGAAGATGCTGCTGCATCTTAGGCGCCACCCGGAGATACAATCCCGCCTCCTCTTTGGAACCGACTACCCACTATCGGTCTTCCACTTGGCAGCCTGGGGCCGTGTGGGCCTCGGCAGGTTGTGGAACATGATTCGTACAAAAAACCGATTCGACCGACAGGTTGAGGTCTGCAAAGGACTCAATCTTGATTTTTGCTCACTCGGAGATATGCTTTCAGATCCAGCGACTCATAAAGATAATCAGTGAATGATCATGACGTGATGAAGACGAAAAAAGGGCCGCCCTTCAGAGAAGGGCGGCCCTTTTAGAATGCAAAGGCGTTCCCGTTCGTTATGGACTGACCGAGATCCGATCCTTGATCAGATCAAAGGTTTCCTTTGGAACCACGTTTTTCGCCACCAATTCGCCCTTCACGCGATAGGGGCGATTGCTTACGATGCGATCGGCCTCATCTTGCTTTAGTCCGAGGAAGAGAATCATGTCGCTCGCTGAAACCTTATTAATATTCATCGCCGCCGAAGTCGCTGCCGGAGGAGCTGCAGCGGTTCCGGATGGAGCCTGACTGGGTGTCAATGTCGCTGTTTGATTCGACGCCCCGGCATTGGAGCGATCTTTGAGCTCCTTTTGATAACGGGCAACCAATGATTTCAGCGTATCGTTATGGCGTTTCACGTCCTGATATTCCTGCCGCACGTTCTTATTCTGCGCCGATAGCGCTTTGACTTTGTCCTCAAGTTCCTTGGTTCGTCCTTCAATCGCGCCCCGCTCGGCATCGCGCCCGTGCTCAATGCGCTGGAGTTCATCACGAGCCGCTTGTGCTTCATCTCCGAACTTCACGTTCAATTCTTTGAGGGTTCGAACCTGTTGCTCCATGGCGCTTTTCTGTTGACGAGTCTTCTCCAGTTCCATCTTAACGTTATCTGCCTCGGCCAACGCGTCTTGATATTTCTTGTTGGATACGCAACCAGTTGCCAACACTGCCCCAACCAACACTATCGCCGTCCACTCGCCTCTCATGCGATCCTCCCTCCATCAAATCCTACAGTTGCCTGTGTAGCATGTGGAATCCCGCTTCTACTTGGCTGCCACGCGGTGCGTTCAGTTCTTTTCCTTGTGTGTATGCCAACATCCGGACGTTGTCAATATATTTGCTTTTGTGGAATCGTTCCGTTCTGCGATCACCAATCACAAACCATACTGTGCTTGACGGATCGTCGTCGCTCTGTGATTATCGCTCACATTCTACCAAAGATGGACGTGAGGGTTGAACCCTCTCGCTCACCGTCCTAAATCCTGCATGGTGTACGATGAATGAATGGGGTCCAGCGCTCGCAGTAATACTGGGGATCGTCGAAGGACTCACGGAGTTTCTACCCGTCTCGTCCACGGGACACCTTATCGTAGTGGGCCATGCCCTCGGTTTCACCGGCGACGTAGCTGCCAATGCGGAAATCTCCATTCAGTTGGGTGCAATTCTTGCTGTCATCGTTTTTGAACGGGAAAAAATCAGGCGGCTTCTGTCCGGCGCCTGGCTGGAACAGAAGGCATTGCGTGCAGTCCCGGTAAACCAACCGCACGTCCCATGGTCCGATCGCGTCAAAGACTCCATGCGCAGCCATCCCAATTTATGGTTTTTGCTGGGACTCGGGATTGCCTTCTTGCCGGCGGCCATACTCGGCCTGTTGGCTCATGGGTGGATCAAATCGCATTTGTTCACTCCCCTGACCGTGGCCGCGACATCGATCCTCGGAGGTATCATCATCCTCATCGTTGAAGCCACGAAACGGACCAGTCATGCGATGAGTCTGGACCAAGTGTCGACGGTCCATGCATTCTGGATCGGGCTGGCACAATGCGCCTCTCTGATTCCAGGTATGTCCCGATCCGGCTCAACCATCATCGGAGGCCTGCTCTCCGGGCTGGACCGAAAAGTGGCCACGGAATATTCCTTCTTTCTCGCCCTTCCGACCATCATCGCGGCTACAGTCTATGAAACGTGGAAGGCACGAGGCACGTTTACCGATCATGATTTTTTGGCGCTTGGCCTTGGTATGCTCGTCTCATTCCTGGTGGCCTGGGCTGTCATCGCCGTTTTTTTGACCTATGTCCAACGGCATACCTTGCGCGTCTTTGCGTACTATCGTATTATCCTCGGGATTTTGGTCATATTGATCGTCCGCTGAAAGGAGTTCTGCATGTCCTCGGATACGATTCATGTCTACGATACCTGGGTCACCGGCAAGAATGGTCGCATTCACTTCGATGTGATGACGACGGATGAAGCCACCGCTCTCAAACTCGCCAAGGAGTACCTCATCAGCATCGGGGAACCGACTGCGACCATCACAACGAAAGAGTGCCAATTCTGCCACAGCGAACCGCTGTCCATGTTCTCGGCGGAGCAGCAGAAGCAAGCCAAAGAAAAAGGCGGATTTATAGTCCGAATGCCGACCTAACCCGAGTTTTTAGTGTTGAGTATTGAGTTTTGAGTTCAGTACTCGCAACTCAACACTAAAAGTCCTCATTGTATTACGGGACGGGTATTACGGGACGGAAGAGGTCTCGGAGGCAGTAGAAGGGTCGGCCCGTTTCTCAAAGGCAAAGTGAATGATTAGAAAGATCACTCCAACGGTGATGGCAGAATCCGCTACATTGAACGCAGGCCAATGATAGTTTTCAACATAGACATCCAAAAAGTCGATCACTTCGCCAAAACGCAGCCGATCGATTAAGTTGCCGATTGCGCCGCCGAGAATCCCCGCGACACTGACACGCCCCATCCAATCCTGTTCCGGCATCCGTAGTAAAATCGTGCCCAGCAGTCCAAGCGCAAAAATCGACGTCAACCCAAAGAAGACCATCCGAAACGCGTTACTGCTCCCGGCCAGTAGGCCGAATGCCGCCCCTGGATTGCGGATATAGGTCAAACTGAAGAG
>NZ_JBLYIG010000568.1:0-3863 GCF_049222245.1 Nitrospira sp. BLG_2
CCCAAAGGGCGGCCGTCCCCAGCGCAATATTCGCATCAAGAACAGCCTCGATTTCCGGATCGTCAATCTTAACCTCATACCGGTCTTGGATATTCGTACGAACCGGCCCCTGCGCTATATCGCGAGGCATAAAGATTTCCTTCCAGACTTCTTTTTCGACCAGACAGACATCTCGAAATCGCTCATACAGCAAGCTCAACTTTTCAGAGTCGGTAATCTTAATATGCTCTCCCATGAATCCCTTTCTTCGTCAATTTACCGCACAGATTTCTCATCTGAACAAGATACCATTGCATGGCAACTTGTGCCTGACCTCTCAAGAGGCCTATCCCAAAGATGAGATAGGTTCCAGGATATTGGCGCGAATGTCGAACCAGCTTCATTTGGTTTCAACCATGAGGCAGCCATGGAGGGTATCGTACTGAGAGGCACCGCAAGGGTCAATTACTGTCGCCATCATCCGAAGAATCTGGTTCCATATCCGTTCTATGGTAGACTGCCCTTGGATTTCGAATTATGACGGCCTAACCAGCATTGTCGCATTCAACAAAACAGATTTCCGGCAACCATCCCGCTTCCATAGATCCCCACGAGTCGGGTCGACGCTTTGGCATTCGTGATGGGCTGTTCCAGGCCGTCGCCCAGGGCGGAGGTGAGCAGTATCTCTCGGCCTTTGCCCTGCTGCTTCACGCGACACCATTCCAATTGAGCATCCTCTCCGCCATTCCACAACTCTTGGGCACATGGGCTCAGTTGATTTCCGTCAAAGTCTCCCATTGGTTCCCGAGCCGAGCCTCTCAGGTTTTCTGGGGCATCATCGGACAATCGGTTTCTTGGATTCCCATTCTTGCGCTGCCGTTGCTCTGGCCAGACCAAGCACCGTGGCTGCTCCTTACAGCCGTCGCTGTGTATTTCACCTGCGCTCATTTCACCTCTCCTGCATGGAACAGTCTCATCACTGATTTGATTGAGCCAAACGAACGTGGCATGTACTTCGCCAGACGATCGCGGACCATTGCAATGACCAGCTTTCTCGCACTCTGCCTGGCTGGAGCTCTGTTGAGCTTCTTTGAGCAACGCCGACTTCTTTGGGTCGGGTTTGTCGTGATGTTCCTGATAGCCGGACTTTGCCGCAGCGCGTCGGCTCTTCTGCTGCTGAAGGTACGTGGGTTACCACCGCATGAGCCGAGCGGCAACCCAACAGGCTTTCTCGTCTTTCTCCGTACCGGCATGTCCGAAAACTTCCGTCACTTCTTACTGTTTTCCGGGCTCATGCATTCCGCCGTGCTGGTCTCCGGTCCATTCTTCGTCATCTATCTGCTTCAGGATCTTCACCTCGCTCATTGGCAATATGGAGCCTGGCTGGCTGCCGGCATCATCGGGCAATTCCTGACCTTGCCGGCCTGGGGACAGTTCGGCGATCGCTTCGGCAATAAAGCGTTGCTCTCATTCACCGGACTACTCGTCGCGTTCCTGCCGATGTTGTATCTATTCGATACTGCGTGGCCGTTTCTTGTTACCGTGAATTTCTTCGGAGGGGTGGTCTGGGCGGGACTCGGGCTTGGGTTAAACAATTACGTCTTTGATGCCGTACAGCCCACGGATCGGGCCAAAGCGGTCGCCGTTTCGAGCATCGTCAATGCCATCGGGTGGGCCGTGGGGACCATGATCGGAAGCGTATTGATCATCGCGATACCGGCAAGGCTGCAGGTTGGGGCCTTGACTCCGCAACCTGTCTCCAATCTCCCGTTTATTTTCTTTCTCTCCGGTCTGTTACGTTTGATCGTTTCCGCGACACTTCTCCGGACCTTTCACGAACCTCGGCAAGTGGAGCAACACACCCACTACCGATTGCTATGGGAACTGCCGCTGTTAAAACCCTTGCGCCAGCTTTCACGCCGGGCGATCGACATAAATCAATAAGGAACGCCTAGGGAGTCTACTGCACGATTCTTCTCCTCTTGTTTCAGTTTTTCGAACGCTTTATCGGCGTTGCCTCGAACTTGGTCCTGCGTCACATTCGACGAAGGCTTCGGTGCTTCGCCCGCGCAGCCTTCCATAGCTAGTAGCAACACCACTATTCCAGCCGCGATCCACCCATGCTTCTGTCCCGCCCGCCATGTCGCCTTTTCCGACATATTTATCTCCCTTCGTCATGAACGCCATATAATTCGAGCCCTATCATACCACCCTTGTCTGAATACCATTCCGAACTCATCACATTGACTCGCTGAAACCAAGAGGGTATGCTCCTAGTTCCTAACTCGAATTCGTGAGACTTTCTCATGTCGCTGTCCGACCGTCTGACCGAGGATCTCAAGGTTGCGATGAAATCACGCGATCAACTTCGCATGGATGTCATTCGCATGATCAAAGCCGCCGTCCTGAATAAGGAAGTCGAGTTGAAGCGGGACCTTGATGATGCTGAAATGAGCCGGGTGATGACGACCCTTGTAAAACAGCGCCGGGAATCCATCGAACAATTTGAAAAAGCTCAACGGACGGAATTGGCCGCCAAAGAACGGAAGGAAATCGAAATTATCGAGTCCTACCTCCCCAAACCACTTTCTCCTCAAGAACTCGAGGCCATTGTCGCATCGGCTGTCGCGGAGACCGGGTCCCGCTCACTCAAAGATATAGGAACAGTCATGAAGGCGGTCATGGCCCGTCTTGCCGGACAGTCCATCGACGGCAAGCAAGTCAGCGACCTTGTGAAAAGCAGGCTTTCCTGATTCGTCTCCGGCGTCGCTTGCTATACTGAATCTTATCCCATGGCGGCTTCAGTTTCGCTCGCGCTTAACCGTTAAGTAGTGGTATGGTGATCCTCATAGTCGATGACTCTCCCGATCAACATCTCTTACTTCGGTCTATCCTGACCAAGGCCGGTCATGACGAGATTGTCGCGGCCGAGTCGGCTCGGCAAGCTTTTGCGGCCTTGAACCTTGACGGCACACAGGCGTCCATCACTGTGGATCTGATTCTGATGGATGTACTCATGCCCGACATCGACGGTGTGGCGGCCTGCCGACGAATCAAGCATCAGCCCCACCTTCGGGATATTCCGATCATTATGGTGACGGCCAAGAATGATCTCGACAATTTGAGAGAAGCGTTCTCGGCCGGGGCGATGGATTACATCAACAAACCCGTGAACGGAGTGGAGTTGCTTGCCCGCGTGTCCTCGGCGCTCACATTGAAGAGCGAGATGGATTGCCGCAAGGAACGGGAAGCGGAACTCCGCCGCAAAAATGAGGAGCTTCAACGCGCCCTCCGCGAAGTCAAAGTGCTTCGCGGGCTGATTCCCATCTGCGCCTCCTGCAAGAAAATCCGTAATGACGGTGGATTCTGGCAACAACTCGAAGAGTATATCGGCGAGCATTCCGAAGCAGCGTTCAGTCACGGACTCTGCCAACCCTGCCTCAAAAAGCTTTATCCTGGCGTTTATCAAGACTAGCTGTTACGATTCCGCAAGCTTCTCCCCTCAAAACCGTGTGAATTTATGAGTATTCTCATCGTCGACGACTCCGCGGATGATCGGATCCTGCTGCAAGCCATTCTGTCGGCTGCCGGCTATGAAAACATTCTGGCAGCGGATTCAGCCGCCGCCGCGTTCAGACATCTTGGCCTGGACGGAGGCAAGCACGGCGCTGCGCGGGTGGATCTGATCCTCATGGATATTCTCATGCCGCAGATGAACGGCATCGAAGCTTGTCGCCAGATCAAAGCCGCCGACCGGTTCCGAGATATTCCTATTATTATGGTCACCGTCAAGACGGATCCGGTCGACCTTCAACTCGCGTTTGCCGCCGGAGCCATGGATTACGTCGCCAAACCGGTCAACAAAGTCGAACTCCTGACCAGAG
>NZ_JBLYIG010000569.1:0-2121 GCF_049222245.1 Nitrospira sp. BLG_2
AAAATCCAAACTCGGGTCTTATTGATCGCCGTGGCACCCAATGAAGATGAGGTGTTGTTCCATCAGGAATGGCTCACGATGGCCGTGCAACATCCCTCTTTCCGTTATCTTCCGCTGGTCGCTCGGAACGGAGAGTCGGAAGCCGTGGAAAGAACCTTGTCCATGCTCACGCCATTGATCAAAGAGCAGCCCAAAGTGGTTCCGATGATCTGTGGGACCAAAGCATTCGCCCGGCCCCTGCGTGCATATCTTACAGAGGTAGGTTACGACCGAAGAGAAGTGAAGGTGGAGACGTACGACTAGAGCGAGTTATTCGTGAATCGTTAACCGTGAGACTCTGATTCTTGCGTTTAACCAATAACGATTCATGAATAACGCGGATGAATCAATGCCCCTCCCGCACGAGATTTTTATTGACGGCCGGGATTTCGACGACGATATCCTTGGTGCCGTTCGGCACACACTGGCACCCCAGACGAGACTGTAATGTCGTCATGGGAGCTTCGTCTAACTGATCATACTCATCATCGGTTCCCCCATTGCAGGTTTCCAATCCCTGTTTCACGATGACGTGACAGGTCGAACAGGCGACCACACCACCACAGACATGCTCCAAGTCCACTCCGTGACCCATTGCAATATCTAAAATGCTTCCCGGCAGCCCAGTAACACCATAGGGAATCTTTGTAGGATCGACTGAGACTGTGGTCGAACTCCCATTCGGCTGGATAAATGTCACGGCATAGGAGACTTTCGGAAGTTCATAATCGGTCTTTTCAATATACGGGTTTGTCCCGCCCATGTGCCTGTTCCTTTCTAAAATAGCGCTGGACCCTGGCTGTGTCCGTGTATTGACACCGGAGAAACATGCGTGCTACTCTTAGTCCGACCACATTGATCGGAGATCATTATAGTCTCCGATCTAACAGATCGGCAATAGCAATGTTGAAGATTTCAAAAAAGGCTGATTACGCACTCATGGCCCTGCAGCACATTGCTTCGGTCCAATTCGGTGATGTGACTCCTGGCCGCGTGGTGAATACGAAAGAGATCGCTGAAGAATACAACATTCCTCTGGAATTGTTAGCGAAGGTTCTCCAGGTACTCTCAAAGAACGGTCTCATCGAAAGCCACAATGGTCCCAAAGGAGGATATCTCCTGGCACGGAGCGCAAGACAGATTACGATTGCGCAAATCATCGAAAGCATCGAAGGCCCGCTTGCCATCACCGACTGCTCACACGAAAAAGCCGGTGAATTCTGTATGCAGCTTGAACACTGTAACATCCGCACGCCGCTACTGAAAATACAAGACAGCATCTACCAGTTACTGAACAGCATGACGTTGGGAGACATGATGGGCGGCACACCGTTCATCACGATTCAGTCTCCCTCGGCACAAGGAGTAGAACGATGAAGCTTCCCATTTTCCTCGATAACCATTCCACCACTCCCATGGACCCGCGAGTTCTGGAGGCCATGCTGCCCTATTTCACGGAAAAATTCGGGAACGCCGCCAGCCGTAATCATGCCTTCGGCTGGGCCGCGGAAGAAGCGGTGGAACAAGCCCGCAAACAGATTGCAAGGCTCATCAAGGCCGACTCAAAGGAAATCGTCTTTACCAGCGGTGCAACTGAATCGGACAATCTGGCATTGAAGGGCGCCTTGGAGATGTATAAGGAGAAAGGCACCCACATCATCACATCAACCGCGGAACATCGGGCCGTGCTTGATACAGCCAAGTCCCTTGAGGCTAAAGGGTTGGCGACCGTGACCTATCTATCGGTCGATAAATACGGGATGGTGAGCCCACAAGACGTACAGAATGCCATCACCGATAAGACGATCCTGATTTCGGTCATGCTGGCCAACAACGAAATCGGCACGATCAATCCCATCCAGGAAATCGGCAAGATCGCGAAGGCAAGAGGGGTGCTGTTCCATTGCGATGCCACCCAGGGCATCGGAAAAATACCGGTCGATGTTCAAGCCATGGGCATCGACCTCATGTCGTTCTCGGCTCATAAAATCTACGGACCCAAGGGGGTCGGCGCGCTCTATGTCAGAAAGCGGAATCCCCGCGTGCGGATCGCCGCCCAGATGGACGGAGGGGGTCATGAAC
>NZ_JBLYIG010000570.1:0-25392 GCF_049222245.1 Nitrospira sp. BLG_2
AACGCATCGATCAGGAGTTGCACTTCATCCAATAAGGCGGCCATGTATGTTTCAGTGAGGATCAAAATCTCATCGATACACATGCATTTTTCTTGCAATACAGCTATTTCCTCTAAGTGCTGTTTTTCTGTTTCCCGCAAGCGCCATCCTCATCTCCTGTCTGTGACGTGAGTCCATCCGAGGTGTTATTGGGACTCCAGCAAAGAGGATGCCTATCTTAGGGCAGCCAAGATGCGCCTGAATTCAAAGGGATCCTGAAAATGAGTGACTTTGACAAACCGACAGTGGCGACAAATACCACGGCCGCAAAGGAGCCGGCCGGTGCAAGATGCTACAGTGCTCTTGAGCAAAGGGTACATCGGTACCCGAAGCCACATCCCGGTTCAGGGATGACTGATCCGGCACTCCGTGCACCCAAGCAAAGCCATATCTACTGACTTATCGGCAGGAGGACGGTAAACTTGGTTCCCCTCCCTTCCTCGCTCTCTACGGCAATGGAGCCTTGATGTTCTTCAATGATGCCTTTCACCACAGTCAATCCCAATCCGGTTCCTTTCCCAAACTCCTTCGTCGTAAAAAATGGATCGTAGATCTTCTTGATGATCTCCGGCGGGATTCCGTGACCGGTATCGGCGATGGTGAGTTTCACCATCGGTTGCTCCGGCTCCAAGCCGACACGAAGCGTACCACCTTCCGGCATCGCATGGAGGGCATTCATGATGAGATTGAGCAGGACTTGGCTCATCTGATCCGCGTCGGCCGGCACCATGGGGCACGGGTCGGCCACCCTCAATTCGACCCGGATCTTATTTCTTGCGAGGCGCTCTTGAAACATCTCCATGCCGTCTTCGATCACTTTTCTCAGGTCAAGCGGAACGCGTTCCGGTGCTTTTCGCCGTGCAAACGAGAGCAGCTGATTCATCACCCTTGTAATCCGCTCAACCTGTGTGATGATCGTCTGGAGGCCTCTTTTGATCGGCTCCTCCGTCACACGATCCATCAAATACTCAGCCCGGCCAAGAATCACGTTCATCGGTGTCCCGATTTCATGCGCCATGCCGGAGGCCAGCGTCCCCAATTCGGCAACCCGCTCAGTCCGACGCAATTGTTCTTGAAGCCGCTTCCGCTCGCTGACATCACGGAGCATGATCAACATAGCCGGTCCTTCTTCGTCGACAAATCGCGCTCCACTGACTTCTACATCCACGACCCTTCCGTCGAGCGTCTCGATTTTCTCCTCGAGCATGGGCGCTTGTACCCGACCTTCAAACCGTTCATGGATTCGCTCTCGAACGATGTCACGGTCATCGGCATGGAACAGGTCCATGGGAGACTTTTTGAGGATCTCCTCGGCCTTCACCGCTCCGAACAGCTTGATGGCCTGGTTATTGGCAAAGATGATGCGGTCTCCCCGATTCACTAAAATCGCATAAGGCGAAACGGCGATCAGGCGCCTGTAACGCTCTTCGCTTTGCCGCAGCAAGTGTTCGGCGCGCTTGCGTTCGGTCACATCGGTCACGAAACCTTCCAGATAACTGAGGCTACCGTCCTGTGCGTAGATCCCCTCGCCTCTCTCCCAAACCCATTTGACCTCGCCGGATTTCGTAAGAATTCGGTACGTCAATTCGAAGGGACGATGTTCCTCCAATGCGGCCTGGACTTCATACCGTACACGCTCATTGTCGCCCGGATGTGTCTTCTCGCCGTATGTGAAGAATCGTTGAGCCACATACTCATCCACCGTGTATCCCGTTAGATCGAATACCCCCTCGCTGATGTACTGCAACGTCCGGTCATGATCGTTTTGACAACGATACACATAGCCGGGCAGATTGCCGATCAAGGTCGCGAGTTGACGCTGGCTCTCGTAGAGGGCTTGTTCGGCTTGCTTGCGTTCCGTGACATCCTTGACGATCGCCGCCAGGCCCGCCGGCTTTCCATTGTCACCTCTCACTGCAAACACCGTCAGGCTGATTGGAACGCGCGACCCGTCCTTACGAACATACTCCTTCTCGTACTCCTTGGGCACTCCCGTCTTCAGAACATCGGCGTTCATGGCGGCTTGAAGCTCCCGATGTTCGGGAGGCGTGAGATCGCGATAGCTCTTGGTGAGCAATTCTTGCTTCGAGTAGCCGGTCAGTCTTGAGAAGGCTTCGTTCGCCAGCACAAAAGTGCCGTCAAGCGAGACATATCCGATGGCGTCTTTGGATGAGTCGAAGATATCCTCGAATCGTTCCTGCGCCTCCTTTAACGCCTGCTCCGCGGCCCGCTTCTCGGTGATATCGGCTGCAAGACCGTCGATACGCAAGGGCTCGTCCTGGTCGTTCCTGATGATGCGTCCCCTGTCCCGGATCCATCTGATTTGACCGTCCGGACGGATAATCCGGTATTCCACATCGAAAGGGCGACCCTGTCGAAGCAGTTGTCCCGCCGCCTCTGCGAGAGGGCGATCGTCGGAATGAATCATTTCCAACCGCAGTGACGGCCGCGTCATGAAATCGGTCGGCGCCACACCGTAGATCTTCTGGATCGCGGGGCTCACATACAGCATGTGCGACAGATCGAGAGAACTGGACCAGACGACCTCTTCCATCGAATCGAGAATGCCTTGGAGCCGTGCTTCGCCCTCTTCCAGAGCCGCCTCAGCCCGCTTGCGTTCGGTGATGTCTCGGAGAATGACGGTATAGTATTTCTTCCCGTCCACAGCGATATGCGAAATGGCGGCTTCGATCGGAAACTCTTCTCCATTCGAGCGGAGTCCCATGACCGTTCCCAGTAGACCCATCTTGCGGCTCGTGACGCCGGATTGCCCGAATGTGTGAATATGGCGGCGATGAGCGTCGCGGAAGCGAGCGGGCAGGAATCGGTCGAGCGGCTGCCCAATTGCTCTTGGAGCGGAACAGCCGAACATCTGCTCCGCCGCGCGGTTAAACAACACGACCCTCTGCTCCTCATCCAGGGTGAGAATGGCATCCATCGCAGATTCAATGATGCTCTCCAGCATGAGCCGGCTGATCAGAAGCTGGTCCTCAGCCTTGTTGCCGGTGGCTGTCGCGCGTTCGGTAGCCGGCTGCGATCCAATCTCATGCGCGTCCATGGTCAGTCCTCAATTCGTGACATGAGACGATCATGGATGGGGCCGTCCTGTGGGATAGGAATGACCCACGGCGCAGCACATACAGGCCGCCTCCCACGATGTTCATTCGAGTTCGAGGGCAGGGGAGAAGTGTCATTCCTCCGAGTGGTGGCTACCTTCGATTTCGGCGAGTTTACGATACAGGGTCTTGCGGTCGATGCCAAGGGCATGGGCGGCCTGATACTTATTACCTCCGGTTTTTTCGAGAACCTTCTTGATGTACTCTTTTTCAAGCTCATGCAACTGCAGGGTGCGCTCGGCTGCTTCATCCAGGACACGTCGATCGCCCCGGGCCCCTTGCACCGCCGCGGGCAGATCATCCGGAGACACTTTCTCTCCTCGGCTGAGCGTCACCGCGCGTTCGATGACATTTTCCAGTTCCCGGACATTCCCCGGCCAGGCATAATCCATCAACATCGCCAAGGCTGCCTCACTGACACCCTTGACCTCTTTCCCGCGAGCCTCCCCGCACTTCTTGAGGAAGGCCTCCACCAGGAGCGGAATATCCTCGCGTCGCTCCCGGAGCGGCGGCAACTTCAGCTCGATCACGTTGAGTCGATAATAGAGGTCCTCGCGAAATCGCTTGCTCTTCACTTCCTCGCTGAGATTCAGGTTGGTGGCCGCGATGATGCGCACATCCACAGAGATCGGCTTGGTCGCTCCCACACGCCGGATTTCCTTTTCCTGAATCGCACGAAGAATTTTGGCCTGCAGCATGAGCGGTAGTTCGCTGATCTCATCGAGAAACAGCGTGCCTTTCTGCGCTTCTTCAAACAACCCCCGCTTGTCCATCTTCGCATCGGTAAAGGCGCCTCTCATATGTCCGAACAGCTCACTCTCCAGGAGCTGCTCGGGAATCGCCGCACAATTCACGGGAATAAATGGAGCATTTTTTCTGTCGCTATTGTAATGAATGGCTTTGGCGACTAATTCTTTCCCGGTTCCGCTTTCTCCGGTAATAAGCACGTTGGTCGGACTATCGGCCACCCGTCGAATGAGATCGAACACCGCCTGGATCGCCTTGCTCTTTCCCAATATTTGATGAAAGCTGTATTCCTTGCGGACCTCTCTTCTGAGCCGGCTGACTTCCCGCCGCAACGCCGCTTCCCTTATCACCCGTTCGACGACCCGGATCAATTCGTCTTTCTTGACCGGCTTGGTGAGGTAGTCGCTCGCCCCATGTTTCATGGCTTCAACCGCCGTTTCCACTGAGCCAAAAGCCGTCATCAGAATCACGTTGATATCGGGATGCTCTCGTTTGATCTGGATCAGCAATTCAAGCCCCTGCATGCCTTTCATACGAAGATCCGTGAGGACGACTGCATAGTCCTCTTGGCTCAATCGCTTCAGCGCGTCCTCGCCACTACCGGCCATTGTTACCTGATGACCTCGGTCTTTCAGCATGTCATAGGCCAATTCCCGCATATCTGCGTCGTCATCCACGACAAGGATCGCGCCCCATTCTTCAGTCATTACTCTCTCCAATACGGACATGTCCTTTCATCTGCCCCAAACTGCGACAGAAAGACAATCTACGTGGCGCATTATGGGTCAATCGGTGCCAGTTTGACGTGCTGGACGATGAGATTGCAAGGACAGGACCGGAAGTTTGCTAATTGGAAGCTATCGGCAAGAGTATTGATTTGCGAGATCCATGTGGGATCCTTGACCATTGCCGTCGGCCGAACAAGTCGTCGATCAACTTGCTGGTTGATACATCGGTTATCCGCTTGCCATTGATGATGACCTGCTTCGCACCTGACGGATCGTGTCGCAGACGATATTGAACGCGGCACCCTTCGACAGGTAGACGGCGGCCCCGGCCTCGTACATCAGCTGTTCCATCTTCGGATCCTCATGCATGGAAAGGCCGATCACGGCGATGTCCGGGAACCGGTGCTTGATGCGTCGGGTGGCCTCCATGCCGTTGAGCTTCGGCATGTTGATATCCATCAGGACGACGTCCGGACAGACGGACGCGGCGAGCTCCACTGCCATTTCGCCGTCCATCGCTTCGGCGGCGATCTCGAATCCCGGTTCGCTTTCGAGCATGCTGCGCAGACCTTGCCGCATGATCTGATGATCATCTACCAAGAGAATACGAATGGGAACGTTATGGTCTTCCTGGCTGTCTACTTTGGTTGCGGCATCGGTGTGGGGCGCCTGGTAGCCGGTCGCTGTCGTAACCGTCGACGTGGTCCGCAAAGGCAGCAGAATGGTCACCCGAGACCCGCGCCCGGGGGCCGAGGTGATACGGATGTGTCCGCCGATCGTACTCAGTTGCTCTCGCAGGTTGAACAGACCGAACCCCCCTTCTTGAGTAGGCGCCTGCTTGCCCTCCATTTGAAAACCGGCTCCGCGATCCTTGACTTGAATGGCGAGATAGCCGCCGATCCCGCGCAGCCGCACCGTTGCCTCGATGGTCTGCGAGTGCTTGAGCACATTGAAGAGCAGCTCGTGGAGCGACTGGTGCGCGATACACAGCACATCGGGATCCAAGAGCTTCCTCCGGCCGTCGTCCACAACGCGGACGGTCAGGCCATGGCGCTGGAGCTTGGCCGTCACCCACTGGACCGCCGCAGCCAAATCCCCGTCGCCACCGAGTGTCGGCGGCTGCAGATCGCTCATCAATTGCCGGGTGACCGCCAATGCCTCCTTAAGCAGCCCTGTGACCGGCGCGATGCCGGCCGCGATCGAAGGCGCCGTGGCGCGCGACAAGACCGCCAGCTTCATCTGGCAGAGCGCGAGCGTCTGCGCGAGGTTGTCATGCAGTTCGGTCGCGAGGCGTTGGCGAACCAGCTCATCCGCCCTGCGCAGCTGAGTCGCGAGCGATTGTAGACGCCCTTGATACTGCAGCAGCGCCTTGGTCCGCTGCTTACGCTCGGTAATATCCATAAATGTGAACACGAAGTCGGTCGTGCGGCTGTCTTCGGTGACGGGAAAAGCGGAACATTCGACCTCCAGTACGATCCCATTCTTGCGGTAAAACACTTGCTCGGCGAGCCGCGTGGCGTACCCATTGGAGAGGGCACGCGCCAGCACGCATCGGTCGCTACAAGGTGCGCCCGCTCCATCGTGCACCCGGTCGTGGAAGGGACGTCCCAGCAGTTCGTCGGACGTATAGCCCAGCATCTCGGCCGCTGCCCGGTTGATGAAGGTGCAACGGCCCTGATAGTCCAATCCGAAGATGCCCTGATCCGTGGTCTGAAGCAAAAGATGATACTGTGCCTGGGCCGCTGTGGCGCGCAGGCGTTCCGCCTGGGCGAACCGCCATTCCTTCCGCAACCTTGCCTGCATCCACATGAGCAGATAGAAGATCGGCGCGACAATGGCGACGCCGGCCGCCGCGACCTTGAGATGAAAGCTTTGAACGGGCTGCACCAGCGAAGCCGTCGGCATGCGTACCAACACCGTCCACTGAAATGCATCGGGCTGGCCCCAATTGCCGGTACGGCTGTATCCGGTAATGACGGGAATGTGCCGGCGCAAGTGTACTTCCTCGATATATCCGGCCGGATGTCGGCGGGCCAGTTCCAATGAAGGCAGTTTCAGGGCGGAGAAGTTGGACCGGCCCTTATGAGCCAAGTCACTATCGATGTAGGCCACGCCGTCCTCGGCGATGATTTGGTACTCGATGTCGGCCAACGTGGAATTCTTGTTCACTAAACCGGGGAGCGTTTCCACTGCAATGGCTTCCAAGACCGGCATGGCGATGCGGCTTGTGACCACGCCGGCAAAGGCTCCGCGCGAATCGTAGATAGCCTCCGAGATGGCGATCGCGTCAGGCGCGCCTTTCTCGGTCAAGAAGGCGTCCACTCCTCCCAACACCGTGGCATCCGGCCGGTCCGCTGCCCTTGCGCGAACCTCCTGAAACCAGCGGGTCCCGCTGACGTCCTTGCCTCGCGGCCATTCATCGGAAGTCGACTCCACCAGGCGCCCCTCTCTATCCGTCACCGCGATCCAATGGTACGTCTCATAGGTATCTTGAACCGTATCGAGGTAGCGCTGCACGAATGCCGGATCGTCTTTTAAACTGCTTGAAAAGACGGCTGCCATGGCGTGCAGATCACCGTAGCGTTCAGAGACGATTCGGTCGAATTTCAAGGCGATTTCCGCCGCCCCTAAGGTGAGCGCTTCTCCCGCTGTCCGGATCAGCGTCTGCTGGACATACTGCCAGGCTGCCAGCCAGGTCACCACGATCACCACCGCGATCGCCGTGATCAACAAGGGCAATTGGAAGAGAAGGGGCTTGGAAGTCCTCATGGGTAAGAAAGGGTTATGTATGTGAATTACACCACTCATCCACCTAGGAGAACCCCTAGTCGCATCACGAAGCAGCAGTCCGTTCCTATCTCTACCGGTTACGCCGCGCGGGACTGGTTTCGGACTTGGCTTCTTGGATGGACGGCCAATGAGTCAAGGATTACGAAGGCCTTCGTGAGCTTATCCTGTGAGTGGGAGTATGGAACAACAGGAGATCATACAGTGGCATCTGAGAAAGCGAGACTCGCGAAGGCGATGCACTTTCCGGGTGCAAATGCCCGCTCAGTTTAAGCTGATGACGTTGAGCCGGGGATCATTCTGCTGATCGCTGTGGTGAAACAGAAATCCACCCGGTTCCTGATAGTCCATGGTGATCCCGTTCATGCGCACGGCACTGGTTGAAGGCATCGCCATTGTTAAACCGTCGACGGTCTGCACTTGGTCGTCCGGCTGAACTTGGTCCTCCAACGTAATGCTGAATGCCAGCTGCCGTTCGTCCAGGTCTTTTACCTGCACCCTCACAATGGGGTCTTCGGGGTGTTCATGAATCAACGCCTTCAACCGTTCGGCGGCCGATTGTGTGAGTTTCATGATTTATACCTTCGGGTTGGGCATGCCCTACCGCCGCTAGAATGATTTGCAGCTTACACTCGGTCTCTCATTTGCTCCGATGCATGAATCATGATTCCACCATATCACAAGTATGCCACTCTCTTTCTTCTAAACTTTTGGGATGCGGAGGGTCTTGCTGATCATCAGGCTGCCGGAGAGGACGAAGAGGAGGGAGAACAGATGCAAATCCCATGGACCGATGGTCCAGCCTCCCCACCAGAGGTTGGCGCCAATCCGGTCCTTCCAGGCAGCCAGGGCCAGCAGGCCGGTCAGGAGGATAGTGGTGGGAATCGGCGTGCCTTCGAAATAGGCCACTCTGTCCTGGTCGCCTGAGAGACGTTCGGCCGTGATGTTGTAGCGGGCAAGCCGGCTGACGCCGCAACAGACGAAGTACGTGAGCGCAAGCCAGTCCCACCCGCCCCGCAGGCCGGCAGCAAAACCGAGCACGGCCGGCGCCATGCCGAACGCGATGATGTCCGCCAGCGAATCCAATTCTCGCCCGAGCGCGGAATGCTGGCGCCGCCAGCGGGCGACCCGTCCATCAAGCCAGTCGAACAATAAGGCCGCCGGCGCCATGGCCGTGGCCGCAAAAAAATGCGCGTGCGACCGGCTCTCCATGTACAGCATGCTGAACAACACACCGGCCAGCCCGCAGGCCGCGTTGCCCAAGGTGAGCACGTCGGCCAGGTGAAACTCGCGGATCATGGAGAAATGTTTCGGTAGAGCTGCAGGCATGGCGGCTGGTCCGGAATTTCTAAAAGAAGTGCCTCGGAAATCTGAGGCTCAACAGGTCATTTGTGGCACATGGCTATCTCTCGATGCGATTGCACTCTCCCCTAGGCGCCTGTAGACTGATCACATGCTGTCGGCACAAATTTCAATAGATAAGTGGTGGCTACGAGGCGCCATCGCGCGATCGGTCGGCATCGTTGCCGTTGCCCTTGGGTTTGTCATCGGCATGTACGGACTCGATTACCCTACCTCGCCCTGGCTTTCGACGGCGCTAGGATTACTCGTTACCGGGATCATGGCGCAAGGCTATGGGCTGTACTGTTCGATCAAACGGACTCAGCAACTGAATTCCCGATGAAAACCTGGTCGGCTCGCGCGGCACCGGCCAGTAGGGCCTTTGCCGGCGTCCGCGAGATCACTCCCTGACTGACTCGCATTATCTCTATGCCAGTTCTTTACGAACCTCCACTCTTGTTACTTATTCTGTTTGGCAAAGCGATCCATATGGATTGCGGCGGGCGCGATACGGAAATGAAGGCAGTGGAGGCATATAGTGGATGTGAATGAAACACGCATCACCTCATACGAAGCTCTCTCAGCCACTCCAAGAGGAAGTGCGTCATGTCGTCGGCTTGAGGATCGAATTCTTGACAGAAGGGACAAGGCGGCTCGAACGGACCGCGGCCTCCATGGCAGAACCGACAAGGAGCCGCGCGGGGCGATGCGGAGAATTCTTCTACAGGTGAGGTTCGAGGGACGAGGGGCTCCGGCGCAGGGGTCCGAGTATGTCTGGGGACGAGTGGTTCGGAGACCACTCGGGCCGGCCGTACCATCGGTCGCCTCGCATCATACTCCTTCCGTTTCCGCGGATCGGAGAGGACCTCATAAGCTTCTTGGATTTCCTGAAACTGTGTATGTCCTTCCTGCCCCGCATAATCCGGATGGTACCGCTTCGCCAAACTCCGATATGCCTGTCGTATAGCCTGCAGACCTTCTGCGGGAGTGACTCCTAAAACGGTATAATAGTCCTTGCTTTCCATGCACGGTATTTCGTTTACACAGCGGCTATTTCCATGCCAGCACATGCACGTTGCCACAAGAATGATCCCACTGCTATCTGTCGTTGGCTTGAAGACACAATTACGCCACGGAGATCTGGATCGATTTGGGTTTTGCCTTCTCCACTTTGGGTAAGCGTACCGTCAGGATCCCATCCTTCAGGTTAGCTTCCAGCTTTTGTTCATCGACACTGTCTGGCACTCCAAACACCCGTTCGAATCTTCCGTACGGCCGCTCATTCCGATGATACCGCGTGCCCTCGGAGAGAGTTCCTTGCGGCCGCTGTCCTGAAATCGAGAGAACCCCCTTCTCGATGGACAATTTTACTGCACTCTTTTCTACCCCGGGTAGCTCGACGTGGATCTGAAAATCGTCATGTCCTTCGAGAATGTCCACGACCGGCATCCAGTCCGCAGCAGCCATCGCCTCGTCAGGTCGACGATTAGATATGCCTCCTTTGCTTAGGATGCGATTCAAACGATTGGACATCGTCTCCAATTCGCGGAAATCATCGTGGTGCAGTAAGGCCCGCATCGAATCCATGAGGCACCTCCCTGTGAGTATGAGCAAAAGCTTTCGAATCTTAGGGCGTCGGGTAGTCCGATTATTGTGCGTGTGAAATTGGATTTGTCGCTTCCCTAGCCTTCACCGATCTCTCCGCCAGGCAGCACGTCGCTTGTTCTTCGCCGGTAGAAGAGTCACGTCACGACTATGAATGATTGTTCGCGCCGACATCTCCATAGGACGTCGGCGCGAACTCATATCGGCCGCTATTGACAGGTTATCTCAATTTGCCGAGGCTTCGCCTCGTCACGCGTGGGGAAATGAAGCGTCAAAATTCCTTGAGTGTACGAAGCAGTCGAATGGGCCGTATCGACGGAAGCCGGTAGTCGGCAGGACCATTTAAAACTTCCTTCGGGAAGATTTCGAACAAGCCACGTCCTGTGTTCGGCTGCGTCAGCCGGACGCTCACCTGCAACGTGCAACTCGTTATTGACGACCTCGACCTTGATTTGATTGGCCTCCCATCCCGGAATGGCCATCTGAATCGTCAATCCCTGTGCATCCTCAAATAGGTTGTACGCAGGGGTCCAAGGCCGCGACCCTCCGTTCACCGAACCAACTGCCTCGTCGAGCAACCGGTCCATCTGGTTCTCCGGCGAACCGTTACGAAACGCGGCGGGAAATTGATTGAGTACCATCATGATAGATCCTCCTTTCACCATCATGGGTGAACGTTAGAGATTGAAAGGCAATAATGAGCTGAAACTGAGAGGTAGGTGAGAGGGCCGAGCCGATTCACATGCGCTGACCGCTTACCAGACAGGTGGCCCTCTACCAAATCCATCCAGTTCAGCCGGTCACTGCGGCAAAAGATAATCCTCGTTGGCAACGAGTCAAGGGGGTCCCCTGTAACGGACACCGGCGGTATTGCAGCGCCGAACCAGGTGACCAGTTCATCGTTCACCATGCCTCCTCTCCTCTTCTTCGTAATTTATGCGGCCACAGCCACATCGATTACAGGGGTCGGGTTTTTGCAATCACACATTAGCCCCTCGGCCCCCAGTTGCCGCATGGACGCTGAAATGCACCATCTTCTGCGAATGGCACGACATTAAGAATTTCTTTTCAAAGACTGGAGTGTGGCGTTGCGCCGGCTGGGACGTTAATGCGTTACTGGGATAGGTGTGGCGGCGACGGTATGGATGGGTCGTCTGGATGAGCCACGACTCCACCCGGTTGAAAAGGTTGGAGTGAAAGCTGCCTGATATTGCCCTGCTGCCAGGCGTCGGCGCCAGATGCAATCGGCGGAACGGCAATATTTTCTCTTTCCTCGCGCTTGGCCTGGCTCTGAACCTTGAGGCGTCGATCGCGTCCGTCGACCATGCCGGCATGCGCTTGGCCGTTGCCGGTAAATCCCATCATCAACAACGGGTGTCCGACCGGTAACGCCACGTGTTGATCGGTATGCCAAGTGTGCCATGTCTTGCCATAGGTCCCAATGATCTTCTCCATGAGTTCATGTTCGGCCTGTGGTGGAATGCCGGGGGCGATCAGCTGCCCGCTTTTCACCTCGTGAACGTGGCTGTGCCACAATGGTTTCTCCTCCGGTGGAAGCGCCTCAAAGAGCCGTTTGCTGATGATGTATTCCACGCCCATGAGCTTGGCGTCGCCGGCGTTGCCGTCGAAGATGACGCACTGGGTCACCTCTTCGTTCACGTTCGAACAGAAATGGTGCGCTTCCACCTGTGCCTGTATTCGACCGTTGTAAAAGTGAAATCCGTCTAAATACACGCTCAAGGCGTCAATCGGCGGCTTCTGTTGCAACAGCATCGCTCCGGTCTCCAACAGCACGGTTTTCGCAGACACCTCTTTACCGGGAGCTTGTACGTTCGAAGCGGCCGTATGGCCCGCGCATGCGGAGAGGGAAAGGGACAGAGTCAGCAGAACGTACCCTATCACGATCCTTGAAACTGGCGACATGATTGGCTTTTCCTTGCGGCGACTTTCCCTGTTTGTTCAAAGAATCTTTGAGAGGTGCGAAAGACTCGGGCCATTTTAGCTTGGACCCGGAGGATCCTCACGATCCTCTCCCGTGAGCACCTCAGCCTCTTGCGCTTCGAGTTCCTGCAGCTCGGTCAGAATGCCTTGGAGCGCTTGACGGCGTTGCTGAAGTCCCTTCTTGGGGATGTCTCGCGCCAAAGGTTCTTGCGCCGATTCCGGCAAATTGACCAATGCCTCGGCCTCGCCTACGGTGGCATATTTGTACGCTTCCACATACCGATGATTGGCGCCATAGATGTTGCTTAGCAAGTCTTCCGTCTCGGCATCAAACTGGTCGAAGGTGGGATTCACCACCGTGTGGTGAGCAAGGCCTTCCAGCTTCTCGATCTGCGCCTTGAGCGCATCGCTTCGGGTTTGCGCATGATACATGGAATTGACTTCAGTCATTACAGCACCTCCTTCTCTATTGGCTTGATATACCGCTCTCTATCGCGGCAGATCAGCTAGGTATTCCCCTGGAAGGCCATGAGCACGAAACGATGGTTGGTGGCTCCTCCTTCCAGCCTAACAAGCATTGAGGGTGTTTATCAGTTGTCCTTTGAGCGACTCTGCGTTTGAAGCCCGCACTCACGCATGAAAAAGGTGGTGAGCCGGCTGAGACCCGAGCGAGGGGCGTCACTCTAAGATTAGAAAGATCCGTGATTTAAGGCCTACCCTGGAAGACATTTCGAAGCCGCTCGGAGAATCGCATCCATACGGAGAATTTTCACAAGCCGCGCTCTTAGAGAAGAAGAAACTTTTCGAGGCCTTCAAGACACGGCCCGAATACCCCCTTGCTCGCAAATAATTTTAAGGATAGGCTCTAGTAGCTTTCCTAGCTATTTCTGACCCTCCTTTGAAATAGGGTGTACTCCATTCAGTCAATGATGGTGATACGTTCAGAAAGAGCGCAGACGAGGGAGGGAGATTTATGATCAACGTGAAGAGCCCACTCGTTCAGCAGGCCTTATCGGGAATCATGCTCATCCTGGTTCTCGGTGCTCTATCGATGATTTGGCCCGGCATCATGGCTCTATGTATCGGTGTACTGCTACTGCTCCAGTCCTGCAGCGCGGAACAGGAGATTCTGGCGCTGTCGTGGGCCGAGGTCGGTCATTTTCCGATCGCCCTCGCCTCTCTTCGGCGACCTGGTCTTCCGGCCATTCTCTCGTGACGGGTTCGAGCGGGGCACGCCGGTCCTTCTGACCATAGAGCGGAAGTACGCAAACCATCCCTGCCGGAGGATCATCTTTATTCCCCGACTCCCGCATGACAAGGACAGCGGTCAATATGACTCATTCCGGCAAATGATGATTGTCTGTTTCGGGTGGGTTAGGGAATGCGAAATGTCCTAGGACCACAATCCACCATCACAGCGGTATTGAGATGGCGGCCGAATCGGCGGTTCTGGTGTCGCTATTGCAAATCTTTCACCAACCGTTGCTCACCGCGAACCACTGGCGCAGTGACCATGCAGCATTTAGAAATACAAAGAGCCATACAGGAACACCGTATTCCAATCGTTCTCGACGCTGAATTCGCGACCATTGCTCGAATCAATATCCACATCGACGCTGAGCCGGTTAAATGCGCCGCCGAGCGCGAAATGTTTGAACAGGCGATACTCAAGTCCAAAATACATTTCGTTCATCGCCCCTTTGAATTGGTCGAATTCAATGTAGAACCAGTCGAACCGAGCAGTACCCTTCAGCCTGGGAGTGAAGTAATAATTGACCAAAAATCCAATGCTGGGCAATGGTATCGTGAAACTCTGCGACTCGCCTCTCGGGGTGAGCGTCGCTCCCGGCCCGCATATTGTGCCGCCTGTGCAGGCCAGATTGGAGCTGAGCGAGGCGTTGATATTGGCAAAATACATGCCAAATGAGCCGGCCAGTTCGACTTTTTCGTTATGGTAAAAAGAGTAGTTATAGATGAATCGATACATTCTGAAATCAAGTTCACTTGAAACAGTGCCATTCGCCGCGAATGTCGTATCGTTCACGGTGATATCGCGGTCGATCGTTCTCACACCTGTCCGTGTCACATCGTAATAACTGAATCCCAAGCTGTGGCGGGGATTGAAGCGATAGAGCGTGTCGATCCGCCACATGCTGTCCTCGCGCTCTCCCTTTAGATCCTTGGAAAAGTCAATGGTGGAGCCGATTCCCCTGGACCCATTGATGGAGAAGACGGTATCCGCATTGAAGACAAAATTCCAGCCACCGCGGATCATGAATCGGTCGGGGAGTTCCTCCGTGGGCGCAGGCTTCGCCTCCGCCGGAGGCGCTTGCACGTCCATCTCTTCGCCATACGCCCACGGCGCAAACCCGAGAAGCGCAATTCCCACCCCTGCAAGCCACAGAGCACCGTCTCGTCCCTTGGACTCAGAACGACGACGCGTTCCAATAAGAAGATTGCCGCAACATTGCTTAAACATATCGGTACCTTCCTTTTACCAAGAAGAGATACAGGCGCGCTTCGGTCTCAGGGAGCGGGATGGCATGGACGTTATACGAGAAGACAACAGTGTTTTCAATGGTAGACGGTCATGCGGTGCCACTCTCTCGCCATTTTGACTGATGAATGGCTTTCTCACGTCAGAAGTGGGCTTTGGTCTCTGATGCCTATACCAATGGCCATGTCCTTCGCCTACTGGCAAAAGTAACAGGGGGGCGGAAGAGTCTCGCGCTCGCTGCATCGTTACGGATGATTGACCGAGATCTTGATCTATCGATCACGTATCGAGTCAGCATGATGGCCACGCAGCGGTTCACGGCTCCATGTAGGGTCCAATAAAGGGTAGCCGGATCGGCCGTCGATAATAAGGGCCTACTGGGACCGTGATGAGCCATCTTCGTTACTCAGCGTCTCAACGGCCTTTTCCGGGCTTCCTGCCGTGGCGATGGCCGTAGGACTTTCAAAACTTCCTCCAAGCGCGAGGTGCAGATTCGCTCGCTGACTCAACTGCTCACTCTTAACCCGGAGCAGCGCCAGCCGTGCGGAGTATAGGCTTATTTGTTGTTGCTGGACGGCACGCAAATCGATCTTGCCGACGCTGTAACTCATTTGCGCGAGTGCAAGGGCGCGCTCGTTGTCGGCCACGGTTCGTTGGAGGAGTTGATCGCGTTCCCCCAGCGTATTGCCGGCGGCGAGGGCGTTCTCCACGTCGCTGAGCGCGCGCAACGCGAGGCGGGCGTATTGCGCCACGGCTTCTTTTTGTTCGAGTGTGCGGATTTCCACCTGCGTCTTCAGAGCGCCTCCCTGATAAATCGGAGCAATCAACCTCCCGCCGGCGCCGGCGACTGGATTCTCGAAATCGCTCTTCAATTGGATAAGGTCACTGGAAATGGCCCCGATATTGGCGTTGAGAATAATCCGCGGCAGGCGCGCGGCCTTCGCCTCACCGACGCGATCGAAAGCGGCGGCGACCCGGCGCTCGGCGGCAACCATGTCGGGACGACGTTCCAGCATTTCCAAAGGCAAGCCGGCAGGGATGGGACCGGGAAGCGCGGGAAGGTCGTGGCGAGCCTGAAGTTCGGCGGCAGGGTAACGGCCGAGCAACAATTCCAACGCGCGCAGGGTTTGCTCATGCGCGAATCGCACCTGCTTGGCAGTATCCTGCATGGTGCCAAGATTGGCGCGCGCCATCGCGACATCGTGTTCATTGCCGGGACCGATTTGCCGGCGTTTCTCCGCCAGCGTCACCAATCCCTGCGCGGCCTTGACCATGTCACCGGCAATCTGAAGTTGAAGCCAGGTCTCGGCGGCGGTGAACCAGCTCTTCGCCATCGTCGCAGCTAGGGACTGTCGGCCAAACTCGAAGTCGGCCTGCATCGAGGCGTGCAAAGCCTGATATGCGTTTCGCCCGTAGCGCAGTCGTCCCCAGAGGTCCGGCTCCCAGGACACGCCAAGTGAAACTCCTTGCAGGGCGGAGGTGATATCGCCGCCACCCATGTTGAACCCGCCTGTGCCGAGCAGATTCACCGCCGGGCGCATCGCAGCTTTGGCCAGTTCGATGTATTGCGCCGCTTGCGCCACTCGCTGCGCAGTGACGTGCAGGTCGGGGTTGTTCGTCATCGCCTCCGCGACCAGGGCATTGAGTTGAGCGTCGTTGTAGGAGGCAATCCAGTCGTCCGCTACAGAGCCGTCGGCAGCGCCGGCCGTCCAGGCGTTGGTCAAGGAAAACTTGGTGAGCGTGCCGGATTGTTGATGAATCTCGGCTGTCGAGGGAGGGGTTTTGGTGGCGCAACCGGAAATGAGAGCGAGGAATACCCCGCAAAGCATGACGGAGAACGTGCCGAGACACTTGCCTTTACCTCGGCAGTCTCTCCCTGGAAGAGACCGCGGTGAAGGCCGAGCAACCACCATTTTCGCGTGGTGCATATGCGCCTCAATGCAACTTAAGGATAACCCAGTCAAGTTTGGAGCCCACTCGGATAATAACCTTGCGTATGATATGAAGCATGTGGCCCTCGTCGGTATAGATGGCGCCGATCCCATGCGCGCCGGAAGCGAGGAAGAGGTGTTTGTCCTTCGCGTCCACGAGCAATCGGATGGCGAGCGCATTCTGTGGGATGGGAGCCACCCCGGCGGAGGTGCTCATCCCGCCGATCGGCAACTGCCCTTGGGCCGTGGCCCACATGATCGAGTCGACCGTGCACTTAATGATGCGGCCCGGATACATCTTCATCGCAATCTCAGCTTCCTGGCCGGCTTTCACGGAGCGGATTTCATTCTGATGATAGATGGCCAGGATCCATTGCGCGTCTTCGACGAAGGTCATGACTGGTTGTGTCACCATAATGCTGGCTACGGAGCCGGGGCGCAGTGCGAGGGATACCACCGTGCCATCGGCCGGCGCATAATACACCGTCTGGTCGAGCTTCCATTTCGCATTTGCCAATTGCGACTCCGCCTGTTCGATCTGCGCTTTGACCTGCGCGACCTCATCTTGCTCGCCTTCGGCGGTTTTGGCCGCGAGCTTTTCCTTTACCTGCGCCGCATTAGCGACGCTTGTCGCGAGTTGACCGCCGAGTTCGGCGATCTCAGCCTCCGCCTGTTCGAGGTCGAACTTGTTACCCGCGCCGGATTTGGCAAGTTCCTTGAACTGCTTCGACCGGATGCGAAGGAGCCCCAACTTCGCGGTGAGCGCCTGGACCTGACCGGTCCCGGCATTCAATTGCTCCCCCAGCGTGCGCCGGTTGGCCTCTGCCGTGAGCAACTTGGCGCGTAGCATGGAAAGATTGGCTTCGGCCGCCTGCACCTCTAATTCGAACGGCACGGGATCGATCTTGAACAGGACATCACCCTTCTTGATCGGGCGATTCGGCTCGATAGGCACCTCCGTGACACGGCCGGTGACGCGTGGCACCACGGGAACGACATAGTTGATGACGCGCACGTCATCCGAGGAGGGTGCGACGATATTGAGGATCAGAATGAGTGCGGTGATGGAGATGACCGGGATAGTGATGACGATAACTTGGCTGACGGTATTCCAGGGCAGCCACTTGAACTTAATGAAAATCAGCCAGACGAAGAACGAGTAGATGGACAGGAGCAGGAGTTCCATAGATCAGACTTCTTATCCAGAAGGAGGCGAGTTGCCGGCCAGCTTGTTTTCCAATTCGGAAACGCGTCGGCGAAGCTGCCGGAGTTCTTCAGTCTCGTCCTTGTCCGGCGGCGCGTGGGAATCGTCGTGGCTGTGAGGCTCTTTGTCCGTTCCATACGCCAGTTTGTGAAAAACCGGCTTAGAGTAGGCCCAAAGCCAGGCTAATGGCCAGAGCAGGCCGCCGAAAAACAGAGAGAGTAAACACAATACCTGGATGGCCTTGGTCTGTGGATGCTGTTTCTTGTGGGCGATTTTTTCAGGCAGGATGTGAACGAGCCAGAAGACGGTCAGGCCGATGAGGGGCGCGACGACCAGCACCACCCAGGATATCACGTCAGCCGCCGTGTCGAGCGCTTCACCCTGGAATATCGAAGCCAGGGCGCGGGATGGGAGTACTATCGGTAAGGCAAGCCACACACCGCGTAACCATCGAAGGGGCATCAACCGATTCTTGGGTAACGGGCGCGCTGTTGGTGTCCGATGTTTGATTGTGTCGTTCACGTCGCGCTTCGCGGCAGCGTTTCGAAAATCTTTTCACACGGGAACATGGTCTTCCAATCGTCGTTCAAGCTCATGACCAGGCAATCCCGATGGTTATTGAGTCCATTCTCGAATTTGTTGTAACGGATCACCATATCGGCGACATTGCCGGCTTACATGTCCGACAGCTTTCACAGCGCCAAAGGTTCCGGGCGAGTGCGGAATGGACCGTGCTCGCCCAGCCCGACATCCGCCATGCCGACAACGACAGGGCCGCCGCTCGGCGCTGAATCGATACATGAAGCTCGATGTGAGTGTGTTGCAAGCGCCGCTTTTCCCGGCACGAGCCTCCCGGATGTCAGAGTCTCCTTTCACAACAGGCGCTACTTCATGATCTTTGCGGCGGCGCTCCGCAGGTCGGCCGACTTGGGATTGCTGACGATCTTCTTGACGACAATGTCTGCCGGCCGAACAGCTTGTCCGTAATAAGCCTGATTGGAGTCATCCGACACAGCGATCACTGCCCCATCGACCGAAAAGCCGGCAAAGACCCCCTTCTTCCGGGCATAAGAAACAAGATCCGCGGTAATACCACGAACCGACGCCCCTCCGCCGGCAGGGCCGATGGCCATCGAGCCGTCCACTCCCAACTTGAAATCAGTCCGATAGAATCCTTCCAGACCCTTTTGAGTTCTTACCACGAACACCATTTCAGACACGTCCCCTCCGATTTGCAGGCCAAAACTGGCCGACCCCATCGTGTAGAAGGCCGGTTCGGACCAGGCGCCGGTCTTCTCGTCTCGCACGAGCAGAACACCGCTGCCTCCTGCGCCACCGAACACAAATGCTCCTCGGACGAATTGCGGAACGATGAAGAGCGCCTTCGTCTCAGACTTCAACTCTCGGAGCGGATCACCCAGGTTCGGATCGGCTATAAATGCCTCTAAGGTGAGCCGTGCCTTCTCAACCAGTTGCTGTTGTTCAACGGAATCAGCGGCATAGGACTGTGGCGCCATCACCAGTGCACCCAAAGTCAATACCAGCGCACCGAGCGTGCGCCCGACTAGACGCCCAGATCTGCGATATGTTCCGAAATTCTTCTGCTGTGCGAATATCATGCGAGATCTCCTGTTGGATGTTGATTAAAAATAAGAGTGACTGCCGGCATAGGCACTTCGTTGCTGGATTCAAGAGCGTCCATTGGGGGTCTGGACCCGTGCCAGCGTACTGCGGCGGCATCCTACCGGCCAGACCGATTGCCGGATACTGTCAAAAGAGACAGGGGAGCATGATGACTCTGGTCATGGAGCTTCTCCCGTTTCATTACTGTTGGGCACGTCTTGATCTCTCTCGGACCGGCAAAAGTAACCTGGCCCGTCTGCAGTTATTGCCATTTTCACGACATGTCCGATTTGAAAAATGGTCGGCTCGGCGCGCCACATGCTTGGTAGAGGTTGCTGCTCGCATCTTCGCGCGCGTCCACGGCTCAACGCCGCCCGTAACGGCTCCTGCGTGAAGACGGTAGAGCAGATTCCCTGATGTTCCTCGCACAATGATGTCGTCCTGATGTTGCCGTGACGCCATATTTGATGAATGCCACTATGGAGGTGACGGCTGCAAGAAATTCAGGATCTGTGATTTATTTTCTTCCACCAATTTCATGGCTGCCATGGTCACTAGGTCGCGGTCGCAATCTGACTTGATCCAAAGCCTGGTGACGACGCTCGCGAGGCGTTTTGTGACCATCTGAGGATCCGTAAGCTTCACCTCCTCGTGCTTGCAGGATTCCGGCAAGTCACTCATATCGTCCTTCCACACCGCGTCAATGTGTCTGAGTTGAATGAATTTCAATCGGCTTTCGTCCGGCAATATGCCCTGTTCCGCCATCGTGCGAAAATAGAGTGTCCGATATGCTAAAGCTCGCTCCTCCATGATTCCCGGTATTCGGCCAAAATCGTAATTGAACAGCGTAAACCCCTCCGGAAAGTGGTCCAGCCGATCCGACCCGATCTTGAAAGGGAAAGAACTGTCGAACGCGATGATGAGTACTCGGCGCGCCAAATTCTTCTGGAGCGCATTGAGCGAAACGGTTGCCAATGATTCCAGTCCCATATTATCGGACAATCCCCCGTCCCCTACATGCCAGTACCGGTCCTTATCCTCAACCTTGAAGGTAATGGGACCGATCACCGGAGGGAACGACATGGATCCGGCAACTGCTGCGGACAATCTAAGGTGGCATAGCTCCAGATTCAGTGCCTGAGGAGTGACGGACTGCAGCGATGCCCATTTCTCTCGCATCAGCTGGGCGGATTCCTTTGAACGGGAACCTGTACCGAGCGATCGATTCACATCTTTTAAGAGGTCGTATTGGGTCTGGTCCTGCGGCAATGTCGTAATCACAAAACGACGGCCATCGTTATACAAGGTAGTGTTGATCAGAAGCCTGGGAATATCCCTGCTCAATTCCCGCTCGCGGATCTCTTTATATGTCAGCTCGTGCAAGAACTCATTGTTGAGATGTTCGGCGAGAGACTTGGCGGTCCAGGCGGGATTGAACCAGCGTAATCGCAACATGTTTCGCCAGAAGAGGGGACCCTCGTAATCTTGGTTCATAGTTTCTTTATACTGCTCAAAGAACGTTTGATACTCCGGGCTGAATCCTCCCGTCGCGGTCAAAACCGGGACATCCTTTGGCGGTTTCGTAGAAGCAAAGTAGGAAGTCGCCATGCTTCCGCCGGACACGCTGGAAATCATCGAGAGGTCTTCCAAGAGAGAATGCCCCGGCGGACCGACTTGCAGCTTCGCCAGCGCTTCCAGGCCGGCCGCTCCGAACAATGCCGCTCGACTTCCCCCTCCCGAGATGGCGATTCCGATCAATGTGTCGGTCGGTTTCATCGGATGACTGCAGGACATCTGGTCCGGCTTTGGCGGTGGAACCCTATAGACCGGAGAAGTTACGCATCCGGATAGCAATAATAGGAGTACCCCCCAAGCTGTTGGCCGATGTAGGAGACCACCTCTGACCATGAAGCCGTGGCAGTTGGTCACGCATTCATCACCGTGGGTCTCCGTGTCGATGCATGATGAAGTCATGATCAAATTCCTCCGAAATGAAAAACTGATTTGAGTGAGGGGGCGCGAAACCACAATCTCCCTCGACTGCCGGCTCTGGCCGGAAGAACGCGGCAGCGGCCTATACAGTCGAAGGATCATCCACAGCCCTTCTTCGCATTAGCTACAACTATACGAGCGCAGACGTATTCATTTGACAGGCGCCGTAGTCACCATCCCGGTTTTATATTCGTCTGATGAAATTTCTTTCACTTCAGAAGACTGCAACGTCACGGTGCTTCCGGTTTTGTCATCCGTGATTTTGACGGCTCCCCCTTTGCCTGCGTCTTTGACCTTCGTCGTGTAATAGGTCTTCCCGGACGCCGGGTCGGTCACGCGATAATACGTGGTGCAGCCCGCGGCCAGCATCGTCAGTCCACCGAGCATCAATGCGGTGATTACTATGTTTCGCATGAGATCCTCCTTTGTGATGTTTGCGTTGAGCGTGTGTTGACGACGACTCGTTTGATCGTCGGCAAGATTGCAGAGCAAGTCAGTGTGGAGTCATCCGGCTTCGAGTCCTTGCCTATGGAGAACCGGACACCATCAGTCCCTGTCATTTGGTGTCGATCCGCACCTTTTCTATTTTGCCGGTGAACTTGTTCTTGTGCTGCTTATATGCTGCACTGACGTTGGTTCCTTCGTCCACACCCACGTCGGCGGCGTCGTCGACTGAAAAGACGTTGGGATTGGTGCGCTCGACGCGTCCCGACCCGATCTTCTTGTCGTTCACATAGAGAGTGGCGGTGCCACCTTTGCCGCGTCCGTTGCCGTCGTAAGAGAATTCCAGCCTAATCGTCGCCTTGCCCGGCGGAAGCTTGTTGGCACCCTTGATCGTATACTCGTGAAGGCCCACGAAGTTGTAGGTGTAGGCCGGCCTGCCGTCCTTGACGTAGAGGCTCCAGCCGCCGAAGCGTCCGCCCTGTGCCAGGATGACGCCGTTCGCGCCTTTGGCAGGAATCTCCACGTCGGCGGTGATCGTCTTGGATTGGTTCTTCACATTGATGAATGCATTTTCCATCATCCCCGTCATGCCCGGATAGACCGTCAAGAACTTTCGACCACCCATCAGGTCCGGCCGCCCCGCGATGGCAGGATCGAACCGTTCCAACGTGCGGTCGTCAATCGGCAGCACCCGATAGCGCTCGGCTTCCTTCATGAAGAGATCCTGCAGCTCCTTCAACTTGTCCGGATTGCTTGCCGAGAGGTCGTTCGTCTCGCTGAAGTCCTCCTCCACGTTGTAGAGCTCCCACGCGTCTTCGGCGAGCTTGTGTCGTGGCGTCGCTTCCCATGGGGCCTTGTGCACGGTCGCCGCCACCCAGCCGTCATGGTAGATAGCACGGTTGCCGGCGATCTCGAAATATTGCGTCTTGTGCCGCTCCGCGGCGTCGGCATCGTCGAAGCTGTATACCATGCTGACGCCTTCTATCGGGGTCTGTTGAATGCCGTTGACCATCTTGGGTTCGGGAATGCCGGCGGCCTCGAGCACAGTGGGCGCAATGTCAACGACGTGCTGAAACTGGCTACGGATTTCCCCCATGGCCTTGATACGTGCCGGCCAGCTCACGACCAGCGGATTGCGCGTGCCTCCGAAGTTGGAAGCCACCTGCTTGGTCCACATGAATGGTGTATTGCCGGCCACGGCCCAGCCTGCTGCCATGTGGGGGAAGGTCTCGGGCCCGCCCCATTTCTCAAGGTTCTTCAGCATGTCAGGCACCGACTCTGCGACTTCGTTAAAATAAGTCATTTCGTTGAACATGCCCACCATACCGCCTTCGGCGCTGCTGCCGTTGTCGCCGACGAGGTACATGATCAGCGTGTTGTCAAGCTTGCCCATGTCTTCGATCGCCTGTACCACCCGGCCGATTTCATGGTCGGTGTGCGCAGCGAATGCCGCAAACACCTCCATTTGCCGCGCGAACAGCTTTTTCTCGTCGGCGGTGAGATTGCCCCAATCTTTGATGTCTTCGGGCTTCGAGGCAAGCTTCGCCTCCTGAGGAATGATCCGCATCTGTTGTTGCCTGGCGAAGGTCTCCTCGCGGTATTTGTCCCACCCACCGTCGAACTTTCCTTTGAATTTTGCGATCCATTCCTTGGGCGCGTGATGCGGAGCGTGTGTCGCGCCGGTAGCGAAATAGATGAAGAACGGCTTGTCCGGCGTCAGCACTTGCTGGCTACGAATCCACTGGATCGCCTGGTTCGTCATGTCGGTCGTGAAATGATAGTTTGGATCGCGCGGCAGCTCGACCTTGATCGTGCCATCGTAGACGAGCGGTGCCCATTGGTTGGTCTCGCCTCCGATGAAGCCGTAGAACTTGTCGAATCCGGAATGCGTCGGCCAGCGATCGAACGGTCCGGACACGCTCACTTCCCATGGGGCGGTTTCGTGATACTTCCCGAATGCGGCGGTGCTATAGCCGTTCTGACGTAGAATCTCCGCCATCGGCGTAACGCTGAGCGGCCGCACGCCCGAGTTACCGGGAAATGCCGTCGCCAATTCCATGATCGCACCCGCGTTGTTCGTATGATGATTGCGTCCGGTCAGGAGTGCCACCCGCGTGGGCGAACAGAGTGCGGTGGTGTGGAAACGGTTGTATTTGAGACCTCGGCTCGCCAGGCGATCAAGCGTCGGCATGGGAATCGCTCCGCCGAAGGAACTGGCGTGGCCGAAACCAATGTCGTCGATCAGGAATACGATGACATTAGGAGCGCCTGCCGGCGGCTTCACCTCGAACCTCGGTGGCGCAGTCGCATCGCGCGCGTCGAGCTCGGTGGCATGCGGATAATCGGGCTCCGGAACGGGAAGCACCGTTCGATCCAACGCTGTCGCTACCTCAGCCGGCTTGGCCTGCAATTCCTGCGTCACGCCATAGCCGACCACGGCCACAAGAGTGATCGCAGCGCCGACGGCGGCAAGGTAGGTTTTCTTATTCATGCTCGGGCTCCGTGATATGTACCCTACGTCAACCTGCTTATAGGCGAGTTCGCGCAGCACCCCGTCACAAGAGTGTGAGCATACCCCTTCCTGCTCAGAATGTTGTGTGTTTTCTCACAATGCCAAGTCGTGGGGAAGCTGTCAAAAATAACAGGTCTCCAGCCCATTTCGCTCTGAACAACCTTCGGGGGTACGTCCGCTACGGCTTCTGAGAGGGGAAAATCACCTTCCAATCTTCCTTCATATCCACGACCGTCCAGCCCTTAGCCCTGGCTTCATCGAGACCTTTGTCCAAGCGGCCGATGCTGGATTGGCGATCATAAGCCCATTCACGCTCGGCGTCCGTATGATGGACGTACAGACAGAAACGCGGGCCGGAAGCCGCGCAGGTCCACTGAAGCATTTGCAAGTCTCCATCTGAATTCCCGAACGCGGCGATCGGACGGCGGCCGATGGAGGTTTGTATGGCGATGGGTTTCCCCGACTTGTCATCGAAGAAATTGAGCTCCGGCAGCTTCGTCAACACCGGATTCCCGTCGCGGAGGTCAAATCTCAATTTTCCGGTGCTGCCCACGACCTGTTCCGGCGGAATGCCATAGACTTTCTCCGCAAATACTCGCATGAACTCGACGCCCCCACCGGACACGATGAACGTCTTGAAGCCGTTCGCGCGCAGGTAAGCCAGCAATTGGAGCATCGGTTGATACACCATCTCCGTATAAGGTCGGTTGGTCTTGGGATGTTTCGCCGTGGCGATCCAATCGCCGACGACTCCCGCAAATTCGTCCGTCGTCATACCGACATGGGTGGCCAGCATGATTGCAAAAATGGCCGGCTCCCCGCCGGCAAGCGCGCCTTTCACATCGCCCTTGAGCAGCGATGCAAAGGGCTCCTTCTCCTTCCACT
>NZ_JBLYIG010000571.1:0-3222 GCF_049222245.1 Nitrospira sp. BLG_2
CGCACCTTTTTCATGTGGAAGGGCCGGCAATACATCATCATCGATGCGCCGGGGCATAAGGAGTTCCTCAAAAACATGATTTCGGGCGCCGCGCGCGCCGAGGCGGCATTGCTGCTCATCGACGCCTTGGAAGGAGTAAAGGAACAGTCGAAGAAACACGGGTACCTCCTGTCGCTGCTGGGCGTTCGCCAGTTTGCGGTGGTCGTCAACAAGATGGATTTGGTTGGTTACCGGCAGGATGTGTTCGACGGGATTGAAAAAGAGTATCGAGAATTTTTGGGGCAGTTCAAAGCCGTGCCGTCTCAGTTTATCCCAGTGAGCGCCAAGCTTGGCGACAACATCGCCCACCGAACCGAGCAGATGAGGTGGTACAGCGGCCCCACCGTCCTAGAGACACTCGGTGCATTCAACAAAGAGACGGCACGGTGGGAACAGCCCCTTCGACTGTCAGTGCAGGACGTCTATAAGTTCGACGCGCGCCGAATCATCACCGGGCGTATTACCGCAGGACGTCTCAAGGTCGGCGATCATCTCGTCTTTTCGCCGTCCAATAAGCGGGCCAACATTCGGACGGTAGAGGCTTTCAATATCGAGCCGCAACCAACAGAAGGCCAGGCGGGGCAATCCATCGGGGTGACGCTCGATGAACAGATCTTTGTGGAGCGCGGCGAGATCGCCTCCCATCAGGAACATCTGCCTCTTGTGTCCACGGCTTTTCGCGCCAATTTGTTTTGGCTCGGCAAGAGACCATTGGAAAAGGGTCGCAAATATCTTTTGCGCGTGGCGACGAAAGAAGTGGATTGCGAAGTGGCCTCGATCCATCGAATCATCGATACGATGGACCTCACCCAGCAACAAGGCAGTCATACCATCAGCAGGAACCAAGTGGCTGAACTGACCTTGCGCACGAAAGCCCCGGTCGCGTTCGACCTGTCGGCATCGTTCGAGGCAACCGGCCGCTTCGTCCTGGTGGATGAATACGACATCGCGGGAGGCGGGATCATCACCGAACTGGTCCATGATGACCAGGAGTTTCTCCGTGAAGAGGCAAGGCGACGAGACTTTGCGTGGGTGAAGGGTGAAGTCACGGTTGAAGACCGCGCTCAACAGTACGGCCATCGGGCAGCGGTGATCTTGATTACCGGAGGACGGCATGCCGGTAAATCGTTCCTGGCGAGAAAGCTCGAAGGCCGTCTCGTGGCGGATGGGCGCCATGCCTACTTATTGGACGGGGAAAATCTGCGCCGTGGGCTCGATGCCGACCTTAGTGAAGAAGAGCGTGGGCAGACGGCGGAAATGGCGCGACGCTACGGCGAAGTGGCGCGTCTCCTCGCCGACACCGGTCTCATCGTCGTTTCCACAACCAATCCTTTTGGCCTGGCCTATCACGAGGCCTCGCAAGCGATCAGGACCCTGGTCCATCCCGCCCCGGTCATCGCCGTCCACATGAGCAAATCCGAAGAAGAGCCGCCACCGAACACTGACGTCATTCTCACCGGCCCCACGGATTTCGACGTCGCGACCGCTCGCATCCTCGATGAATTGAAACGCCGAGGTGTTCTCGCGCAGGCCATCGGAGCCAAGCCGATCTTCCAGTATTCGATCTAATTAATATTAGATCCACGCGATCCGAATTTTCTGTCATCGAAGTCTCCTCGTATTGGTTCCTCACTAATCTATTCGGCTGTACAGCTTTGCTATGCTGTGGGCTGCGTCTATCCTAAGGTGTAGCTAGCGTGAGTACCTTCCCGTGATGGCTAAGCACTGCGGCGTTGTTGGCAAGATAGCCCATTTGTTCTGCAAGCGTTTCTATTTAAGTCGTGCATTTGGGTATGACAGAATGTCCCCCTGATTGTAGTGGGCTATGAGGCCAGCTATGAGCAAGAGCACGCGTCCGAAGTGAACGAAGGCACTAAATGATCATTCCATTTGAAAAGCCTAGAGATGTCATTTCATTCTTTCTAGACGATCCTCGCTTCCAACCGCGTCAAGTGTTTGATGCCACTGCACGCGGAGTCAGAGGGTATATTTTCCGCGGCCAAGCAGACCGCTTGTGGCAGCTTCTTCCTTCAGTCTTTCGTTCAGGAGATCCGTTAAAGAGATATACCCCTCAGAGCCCTGGTGCATATTTCCCCCAAGATACGGATTTAAATAGATATCTCGGAATTCAGCTTCATGCTGAACTCCGTGCAGTACATATGTTTTTGGAAGAAGCAGATAAGCTTGGTATTCCCACCTCGCTCGACTATCGTGCGCTTCAAGAACATCAGTGTCTGCTTGATGCGATAGCGAACGGGCAAGAATACAACTGGGAGACTCCATTTCCTGCTTCTTCAATGCTTCCAGGGTTGGCACTGGCCCAGCATCATGGGGTCCCGACTCGGCTTCTTGACTGGACGGAATCACCGCTTGTGGCCGCATATTTTGCAGCCGTGGAATCATCTTGCCTTGACGAACAAGGTAGGAAGTCAGGAGGTAAGGAGTTTGCTGTATTTATCCTGGATACGCACAGTATTCGAAAAAATAAGAATACTGCACTAGTGTCAGCTCCTCGACATATGAACCACCATCTTCGTGCTCAACAAGGAATATTTGTCCACATGCCCACAGCTAATGCGTTTTTCTTGAGGAACAATCGATGGCCGAGCCTTGAAGAGACCCTCGATGCCTCGGTAGATTGTCCACAGGGTCTCGATGTGATCATCGTACCAACCAATCAAGCGGATGAGTTGCTCCGATTGTTATGGAGGTATAACGTTACGCGGCATCACCTTATGCCAAGTTTGGACCATGCGGCGTTATCATTCGCTTATAAGCGCACGTTATTCCAATGAAAAGGATAACTGAAGGTATATTGCTGAAGTAGGATGGGAAGCCAAGCGTTGTTTCTCGGCAGAAGATCGGTTGAAACAATGTCAGGAAGTTCTGTGATACGGATATGCGAGGCCGACGTAGACGTCTGAAAGCCGCGTGCCGTACTTTCTTCCTTCCAAGCGGTTTGACTCCTTGAAAATCATTATGATAGCGTAGGTTTTCGTAAGGGTAACGGGCCCGAGACGATGTAACAACCTGGGCCGATGTAACAGGAGTCTTTATGAAATTTGTATGCCTCAACTGCGAAACCTATATGAGCCTTGAAAAAGTGGAGAAACCAGAAGAAGGGTCTCTCGGGGTCTTTTTTGCCTGTCCCTCTTGTAACGCCAAGTTTTCGATGGTGACGAA
>NZ_JBLYIG010000572.1:0-3336 GCF_049222245.1 Nitrospira sp. BLG_2
CGGGCGCTCGTCGCGATGACTCCTTCAACCCGCAGCCCTCTCAAGAAGGAAGGGTTGCTCACTCGTGATTCACGCGTGAAGGAGCGAAAGAAGTACGGGCAAAAGGGCGCGCGCAAACGATTCCAATACTCCAAGCGCTAGGCGCAGGGGCCGACGATTCAGAAAAGGGAAGGCTCCATGCCTTCCCTTTTTTGTGTCTTCATTCAGTGACTTGATCGTTGGCCAGGATCAGGATAGAGATGGTGACCCCTATGAGTGGGAAATTTCGAATCGCCATTGCGGGAGCCAGCGGATATGCCGGCGCAGAACTTGTTCGGCTTGCGGCGGCGCATCCTTATTTTACCATCACCGCCGTGACGTCTGAAAAGTCAGCGGGTCAGTCGGTTTCATCTGTGTTTCCGAGTTTCAAGGGAATCATCGATCATCAATTTGAAGCCTTGGCGCCGGAAACCCTGACGGAGCGGGCGGATGCCATTTTTCTCGCACTGCCTCATACAAAATCACAGGACCCCGTTGCCGTCTGCATCAAGGCAGGCAAGCCCGTCGTCGACCTCAGTGCAGATTATCGGCTGAAGGACGTCGGCATCTATGAGAAGTGGTATCACACCCCGCATGGCCATCCACATTTGCTCCAAGACGCGGTGTATGGTTTACCGGAGCTTCATCGGACCGCGATTTCGAAGTCAAAACTGGTTGCTTCGCCCGGCTGCTATCCTACTGCCGCCGTCCTACAGTTGGCGCCCCTCTTCGCCAAAAGGCTCGCGCAGCCGGAGACGATCGTGATCGACGCCAAGTCCGGCGTTTCAGGAGCGGGACGGAGTCCGGCCCTCGCCTACCATTTTCCGGAAGCGCATGAATCCCTAGAGCCTTACAAAATCGGCCAACATCGGCATATTCCTGAAATCGAACAGGAACTTTCCGGGCTCACGGACAATGTCGGCTCCGTGACCGTGACATTCACACCTCATCTTGTACCGATGAATCGAGGCATCCTGAGTACGGCATACTGTAAACTGACGCAAGCCATGCAACTTTCTGATCTTCGTGACTTGTACCGGGAATTCTATACAGGTGAACGATTCATCCGACTCTACGAAGATCTCGTTCCCAATCCGCGGTACATTAAGGGAACGAATTACTGCGACATCGGCGTGTACATGGATTCGCGGGCCGGATGGGTCGTCACCGTGGCGGCGGTCGATAATCTCGTCAAGGGAGCCGCGGGTCAGGCCATTCAAGCCATGAATTTGATGCTCGGCATTCCCGAGGACACCGGCCTCACCGCACCCGGCAGTTATCCTTGACCACCCTACCTTTAACGGTCACGTACCCAACCGTCACGCGACCCGAGAAATCGTTATGAGACCAACACACGTCGGCATCACCGCACCGCTAGGGTTCCAAGCCGCCGGAATCCATTGCGGGATCAAAAAACCAGACTTTCTCGATTTGGCCCTGTGTGTGTCCGACGTCAGCGGACCGATCGCCGGCGTGTTCACAAAGAACTGCGTGGTTGCGGCGCCGGTACTCCTGGACCGGCGCCATCTTCGGTTTCGCCGCGGGCGGGCTATTATCGTCAACAGCGGGAATGCCAATGCCTGCACGGGTGAACAAGGGTTGGTGGCGGCAAAAGCGATGGCTACGGCCGTGGCGGAGCAACTTTCTATTCCCGTGCACCACGTATTCGTCGGTTCAACCGGTGTGATCGGTCGTGTGCTGCCGATTGATCGCATCGCCGCCGCTGTCCCGGCATTAATCGCACGCCTCAGCATTTCAGGAGGCGACCAAGCGGCGCAAGCGATCTTAACCACGGACTTGCGGCCCAAAACCGTCTCGAGACAAGCACAAATCGGCAATCGCAGCAGCACCGTCGGTGGCATGGCCAAAGGTTCCGGCATGATCCACCCGAATATGACCACCATGCTTGCTTATTTGACGACCGATGTAGCAATTGCTCCGACTGCCCTCCAATCGGCTTTGAAATCAGCCGTCGATCAATCCTTCAACTGCATTACGGTGGACGGCGATACCAGCACGAACGACACGGTTCTGTGCCTGGCTAACGGCCTCGCCAAGAATCAACCTATTCAACGAGGCACCAAGCCCTATCGCGCCTTCGAGCGGCTTTTAACCGACGCGGCACAGGAATTGGCGCTCATGATTTGCCGCGATGGAGAAGGGGTCACCAAGGTCGTCATGATTCGGGTGCAAGGAGCCGCCACGGCGACAGCGGCGAAACGAGTCGCCGACACAATCGCGACATCAAACCTGGTCAAGACCGCCTTGTTTGGGGAAGATGCCAATTGGGGCAGAGTCATGGCTGCCATCGGGCGATCGGGCGTTGCGATCGACCCCGGCAACGTAACGGTGCGATTCGATGACATTGTCATGGTACAGCGGGGAGTAGGAATGGGGATGGAGGCGGAGCAGAAGATCGCCCAGGTCTTCAAGCAAAAGGAATTTACGGTTACCGTCCACCTTGGGCAGGGTCATGCTCATGCCCATATGTGGACAACAGATCTCTCGTATGACTATGTCCGCATTAACGCAAGCTATCGATCCTAACTCAAAAAGACTGTAGACAGCTTGAAACCTCGACAGGACTATGGTAGCGTCGCCGGTCTAGGTTTGACAGGGGTTCGTTTCTAACACAAAGAGAGAACCCATTCAATAAAATCACTATCAGCGTCGATACGCTGCACGGCTTGAGAATAAGGGAAGCGATTCCCTCGCCCTGTTATTGGGCGCTCTGCAAGCTTGAGGGGAGGTGAAGGCATGGGAGTGGTGGCGATCAAGGAGTTATTGGAAGCCGGCGTTCATTTCGGGCATCAGACCAACCGCTGGAATCCCAAGATGAAGAAGTTTTTGTTCGGTGAACGCAGCGGCATCTATATCATCGATCTTCAGCAAACCGTCGCACGGATGGAGCACACCTATGCCTTCGTCCGAGACCTTGTCGCAGCCGGAGAATCCGTCTTGTTCGTCGGCACGAAGCGGCAGGCTGCGGAAATCCTCGAAGAAGAAGCCAAGCGAGCCAACATGTTCTTCGTCAACCAGCGCTGGCTGGGTGGGATGTTGACCAACTTCCAAACCATTCGGCGCAGCATCGACAAGATGAAGAAGATGGAGACGACGCTTCTGAACCCCAGCGAGCATGGTCTCAAAAAGAAAGAAGTCCTCCTCATGCAGAAGGACATCGCCAAGCTCCAAAAATACCTGTCCGGTATTAAGAACATGCGCAGCCTTCCTGGTGCGGTGTTCGTTTTGGATACAAGAGTCGAGAAGATTGCCGTCCAGGAAGCGAAGCGACTTGATATCCCGGTGATTGCCATCCTG
>NZ_JBLYIG010000573.1:0-3179 GCF_049222245.1 Nitrospira sp. BLG_2
TCTCTCAGGGATTCGATGCTCCGCCTGGAGAAATTTACTGCGGCACAGAGGCGCATAAAGGAGAGTTGGGGTTTTATATCGTCAGCACGGGTGGGGGAAAGCCCTATCGACTGAAGATTCGAGCCCCGTCGTTCGTGCACATGGGCGCGTTCGATCACATGGCCCGCGGGTATATGATCTCGGATGCCTGCACCATCTTCGGGACGTACGATGTCGTGATGGGCGAATGTGATAGGTAGCAGGTAGAATCTGAAACGCGAGATGCGAAAAGTGAACGGTAAAGATCAGGGCATCGTTTTACGGTTCACATTTTCCCTTTCACGGAGAAGAATATTATGGGTTTGAAGCCGGCTACTAATCCAGATGTTGAAGCGGCAACGATCGAATTGAGCATCGACGGGAAATCTGTCACGGCAAAGAGCGGAGTGTCGTTGTATGACGTCATCTCAATGACAGGCAAGATCATTCCGGCCATGTGCTATCACTATACATTCGACCCGTTCGGCTCCTGCGGTATGTGTCTGGTGATGCAAGAGGGGAAGAAGGCTCCTGTTCGCTCGTGTACCGCCAAGGCTGCGGCGGGGATGGTCATTCGTACCGAAGGTGAAGATCTTTTTCTCGCCAGGAAGAAAGCCGTCGAAAAACATCTATCTGTGCATCCTCTCGACTGTCCCGTGTGCGATGCGGACGGCCATTGTGAACTTCAAGATATGGCGTTCCAGCATGGCGTGACAAATCTCGCCAATGCCAAGCAGAAATTCATTCCGGAAGATACACGAAGTCCCGTGCTCGACTTCAACATGAATCGCTGCATTGCCTGTGCGGAATGCATCAATGTTTGCAAGGATGTGTTGATGATCGATGCCTTGCAATTTATGAAGAAGGGTGGATTCAACCAGGTAGTGGCCAAGGGCGACCTGGCCCTCGATTGTGAATTCTGCGGAGATTGTTTAGCGGTCTGTCCGGTCGGCGCCATCACGAATAAGTTTTCCAAGTATCTGTATAAACCGTGGCAGATGAAGAAGACAACGACCACCTGCAACTACTGCGGAGATGGCTGCCAACTCTACCTGGAAACGAAAGATGAAGAAGTAGTCAGAGTCACCTCGCCGTTATCATGGAAGAACAAATGGGGAGACCGATCGGAAACTGCCAAGGGGCACGGCGGGATCTGTGTACGCGGACGTTTTGGATTTGAATATTTGGACAGTAAAGGCCGACTTACACAGCCCCTGGTCCGCCAGGGGAGTCAGTTAGTGCAGAGGCCTTGGCTGGAAACTATGCACCAGCTCGTAGACCGGTTCGTCGAAATTAAAGATAAATACGGTGCCGATGCCATCGGTGGTCTCGTGACGGCCCGCTGTACGAATGAAGAGCTGTATTTATTCCAAAAGCTCATGCGCACCGGTTTTGGAACCAACCAACTCGACAGTAGTGCCCGCTATGGCCATATGAACTTTGTGCTCGCGTCCAAGCATGCCGTCGGACTCGGGAGAACGCCGAATGATTGGGAAGATCTGACGAAAGCGAAAGCAATCATTTTGATCGGTTCCAATATTACGGAGACAAACCCGTTGACTGCTGTGCGAATCAAAGAAGCCATGCGGGTCTACAAAGCTCAAGTGGTGACGTTCGACAGCGCCCTCACCAATATTGCGAAGTTGGCATCACACCCGTTTTTGATCAAGCCGGGGACAGAGGGTATGGTGATCGATGGGTTGGTCAAAGCGACCATCGATCAGAATTTGGTGGACGAAGAGGCTGTTGGGAAATATCCGCAAGCGTTTGAAGCGCTCAAAGATGCCGTGGCGAATGTTTCATTGGAGCGGTTGGCTGGTCAGACCGGCTTTCCCATAGACGCTTTCCGAGAAATTGCTGCTATTTTTGCCGAGTCATCGAGGTCGATCATCCTGTGCGCGGAAGGGATTGTCAGACGAACGAATGGATATCAAAACGTCTTGAAACTGATGGATCTCGCGTGGATCACGGGTAAGCTCGGGCGAGCAGGTTGTGGGGTGAACACCGTGACGGAGGAGCCGAATGAACAAGGGGCCGTTGATATGGGCGCGGCACCCGAGTTTTTTCCAGGTCAGGCTCGCTTTGATGACCCAGGAGCTCGGGACCGTTTCGCCAAGGCATGGGAAGCGTCGCTACCTCCGGTCGGATCAGGAGCACATCTCATCGAAATCTTAAGGCGATGCAAGAGTGGGCAGATTAAAGCTCTGTACATTCTGGGCGAAAATCCACTCGCGACCCTTCCGGCCTCGATGGAGGTTCGTGCCGCTCTCGAACGACTCGAATTGCTAGTCGTTCAAGATCCTTTTTTGACTGATACGGGGAAATTGGCTCATTTTGTCCTCCCCGCTTGTACGTACGCGGAGAAAGAGGGCACGTTTACGAACCTCGAAGGTCGTGTGCTTCGCGTTCGTCAGGCGATGGATCCCCGAGGTGAGAGCCTGCCGGACTGGTACATCATGACAGCCCTTGCGAACGCCATGGGGTGCAGATGGGAATACCAATCGGCCAATGATATTCAAGCCGAGATCATGAAGCTGTTGCCCGGATACTATAATCTTGGGCAACCTCGTAAAGTCGTGCCCTCCCCTGATCCGTATTTGTCTAACGGCTACGCGGCGGAGGTCAAGGCTCGTTATCAACAGGCTCCGCTATCGGGAGAACACGCGCGTCCCTTTTGTCTGTTGATGGGGCAATTATTAGTGCATTCAGGGAAATTGTCGACACAAGCGCCCGGGCTTATCAAGATCGCTCCGAATACAGGCAAGTTGCGGATGAATATACGGGACATGGAGGGTCTTGGATTGCAAGACGGTACGAAGGTGCGGTTGACCTCTGATCGTGGTTCTCTTCAGATCGGTGTGCAGTCGGATCAGTCTATTGCGCCAGGCACCTGTTTTTTCCCTGAGCATTTTAATGAACCACCAGTGAAGGACTTGATGCCGGTGTCGGTCGATGCCACAACCGGTGTCCCATCGTTCAAACAGATTTGGGTAAGTGTTGAACAGGCGTAAGCGGATATCTACGTCCGTGATGAGGAGCCTCCGATGAGTGTCGCCGCGCTGACCAAAAAAATCCTGCACGCCGCGTTATTCTACGAGATTTGGGATGCGATGAAGGTCACGTTTCGGCACATGCTTCATCGACCGATGACCTTTCAGTAT
>NZ_JBLYIG010000574.1:0-4619 GCF_049222245.1 Nitrospira sp. BLG_2
CCAAGGTACGCTCATCGCAAGGTCTCTCAATTCGGCCCTCTCCAAGATTACGGCCGCCATTCCGTCCGAGGCGTCAGAGTATCTGCAACGGTTGGATCAATGGTTCTCGGTCGGCCTTGGCCCGCACAAGAACTATCGTCATCATCGTGAGACCATTGATCTCCTGTCCCACGCCATCGCCCACCGCCGCACAGTACAGATGCGGTATTTTTCCGCCGGTCGGAATGTCACCACGCGACGGGAATTGGACCCGTATCGGTTGCGTTATGTGGATGGAGGTCTCTATCTGATCGCCTATTGCCATTGGCGAAAAGACGTGCGCATGTTTGCGGTGGAGCGGATCAAGTCCCTCACACCCACCGACCATCCCTATCAAATGCCCTTGCACTTTGATGTCGACGCCTATGTCGAAGACGCGCTCGTCATTATGCGAGGCAAGCGGATTACCGTCGAACTGAAGTTTGACAAGCGCACCGCTGCCTGGGTGAAGGACCGGGTCTGGCATCCCAGCCAACAGATGACCCCGTTGAAAGACGGCCAACTCCTCATGACGCTGCAGGTTGCCGATTCCCGTGAACTGCTCGGATGGATTCTGAGCTTCGGTAGCGGCGTCCAGGTGCTCAAGCCCGAGCATTTGCGGGAAGCGGTTCGGCAGGAAGCGAAAAGACTTCTTGCCCGGCAGTGACCTCGGATGTCACAGACAACCAAGACCCCCCGTCTCCATCTTTCCTTAACTCATTGGATCTTCATGGCTTCTGGTGATCCACCGCAGTGTCTTGGGTGTGACCTCCGTTGTCACGCACCCCCAGTAAGATAGCGGTCATCTCAACCCTAGTTGGAGGTGATCGCCATGACCGACAAGCAGAACGGGCAGCCACCCATGAATCCCCAGCCGCTCTATGTCACGCTGATTCTCGACGAAACCGGCTCGATGCAATCGTGCAAGGGCGCGGCGATCGCAGGCTTCAATCAGTACCTCGCCAGGTTGCGCCAGGAGCCAGCGGAGACGCGGTTTACACTTACGCTCTTCAACTCCAGCAAAACTGAGGTGCGCTATCGTGGTGTGCCCGTCTCAGCCGTCCAGGAGCTGGACGTGGAAACCTATCGGCCTCACGACACGACGCCGCTGTACGATGCGATTGGCCGCACGTTGAGCGCTGCGAGGCAAGAGGCCCCGGCCGAGGCGAAGAAACTCGGGGTGATCCTGACGGATGGTTTGGAAAATGCCTCCCGGGAATACACGCGAGCACAGGTCTTCGATTTGATCAAGGCCTGCGAGCAACAAGGCTGGACCTTTCTCTACCTGGGAGCCGACCACGACGTGTGGGCGGCCGGGGAGTCGCTCGGCGTGGCGGGGGAAAACCGGATTTCGTTCTGCAAGCGAGACATCGGCAAGACGTTCGATCATCTGTCAGAGACGACTGCTCGCTATCGCCGTGGTCGGTCTGGACAAAGCAAGTCGTCCTCCAGGCAGGATGCGGCTGAGTCTAAAAAGGGCAACTGAGAATTGCTGCTCCTCGTGTGGACGGGCCATCGTTCTATTGAAGGGGGTATGCCATGACAATTCTGTCATTCCTGATGCTCGCAATGCTGTGGACCCTACCCACGGCCTCCGCTCAAGACCTCGGCAACCTCAGTGCGAATCCCTTCGATGTCGATTCAATTGCCAATCCCTTCGGCAAAGGGAATCCTTTTGCCCCAGATGGCGTCAACAATCCGTTCAGCCCCTACGGCAGCCCGTTCACCAACACATCGGCGACCAATCCCTTTGCCACCGATGCGCCTCGGCTCTACGACCAACAAGGGCACTACCGCGGAAAGTTGAGTGCCAATCCGTTCGATCCCGACTCGACCAGCAACCAATTCGGCCGATACGGGTCTCCGTTTTCTCCTGATTCAGTGAACAACCCCTTCGGCGCCGGCAATCCGTATCGACCTGATTCGCCCAATAATCCTTATGGCAAGGGATGGAGAATCGAGGGCAGGTAAGGCGATGCTCTCGTGGGATGTTGGCCCAACTGGGGGAATGCACAGAATGAGGAGAACGACCATGCGATCCTTTATAGTGGGCATCCTTCTCGGCATGTGTTTCGGAGAAACGGTCACAACACTCGCCAAAGATGCTCTCAATCGGTCGCAACAACAGCAGCAGTACGACTACTTCCGTGAACGGCAGCAGCAGCTGGACATCGGGCACATGCGCAAGCAGTTGGACAAGCAGGAGTTTGACCGGAAATACGGACGCATGCCCTGCTAACGGATTGATGCCATGAGCGGCCGATCGGAGGGACACATCGCATGACGACCATTCTTACTTCGCGGCCAGTTTGATGAAGCCCTGGTTACGTGGCTCATCTTCATGCCGCGCAGCGGCGAAAAGGCACCGACATCCCATACATCTCGCATCCGCTGGCTCGGACGAGGTTGCTCATCGCCCATGGGGTAGTGATGTGGACGACATGAGGCGAAGATGAAGAAGACCGCCGACGGGCAGCTGGTCTATTCTCCAAGCGACTTAGTCCGTTACTTAGCCTCTCCATTTGCGTCTTGGATGGACCGATACTATCTGGAAAATCCAGAAGCCGTCACGCCCGATGAAGACACCGAGGATCAGCGACTGATCGCAGAAGCCGGCCAACAGCATGAGCAAGCCGTACTGAACGAATTGAAGTCGTCCTCCGCTGGGCTTGTCGAAATACCGACATATGATGTCGCGGCTGCGCGTAGCCAGACACTTGCTGCGATCATGGCGAAAGCGCCCGTCATTTATCAGGCCATGCTGCACAGTGGGCAATTTGCAGGCTTTGCCGATTTTCTCATGCTCGACCACGCTCAGCGCTACCAGGTCTGGGATACGAAACTGGCCCGGTCCCCGAAGCCTTATTTTGCGGTTCAGCTCTGCTGCTACGGCGACATGCTGGCTGACATGATTGGCGGCCAAGTGTCCGATCGATTCGGGATCATCCTCGGTACAAAAGAACGGATCGAATTCCGCCTTGAAGACTTCGTCCACTACTATCGGCACATCAAGAAGTCCTTCCTTGCAATGCAGCAACGGTTCACTGGTCGACTTTCGGACCGCCCGGAACCATTGCCACGAGCCGATCATTATGAATGGACCTCGCATGCCCAGGAGTTCTTCAAGCAGCGAGATCATTTAGTGCAAGTCGCGGGTGTGACGGTAGGCCAGATCAAGAAGCTCAACAAGGCTGGCATTACGACGATGGCCCAGTTGGCGCAAGCGGGCGAGCGCACGGTTCCGAAGTTTAGCCAAGGCACGCTGGAAAAATTCGTTGCTCAGGCCCGGCTCCAATGCGCGACTCTGGCGAATCGTAGGAAGAACCCCGACGCCCCGCCGTGTTACGAGGTGTTGCCGCGCCGAGGAATCAGTGGCGAGCCAGCCGGTCTTGGGGCGCTCCCACCCGACGACCCTGCCGATGTGTTCTTCGATATGGAGGGCTACCCTCTGGCACCCGGGGGCCTGGAGTATCTCTTTGGCGTCTGCCTCTGGAATGGCCAAACACGTTCCTATGAGTTTAAGGACTGGTGGGCACACGACCGGGACGAGGAAAAGCGGGCCTTCGAAGGGTTTATCGACTGGGTCTTTGCCCAATGGAAGAGCCATCCGGGCATGCACATCTATCATTACGCCGACTATGAAGTAAGCGCAGTCCGGCGGCTCAGCACCCGGCATGACACACGTCAAGATGAGGTTGATGACCTATTGCGCAATGAAGTCTTCGTGGATCTCTACCAAATTGTGCGGCAGGGCATACGGGTTGGAGAGGACAGCTATTCCATCAAAGTGGTCGAACGATTGTATCGACCGAAGCGAGACACGCAAGTCGCAACAGCGGCCGACTCCATCGTCCAATACAGCCGCTGGATCGAAAGCAAACAGTCGGGAGATTGGAACAAGAGCCCGATCCTGAGAGCGATCCGACAATACAACGAAGATGACTGTAACTCCACCGCGCAACTGTCCGGTTGGTTACGGCAAGTCGCCCGTAACCTCAACATTCCCCCGATGTCGCGGCCTGCAGCAACTGAGACAGCCGAGCCACAGGAACTGCCGCCCGAAGTCATCGCTCGGCAGGACACGATCAAGCACCTTCGCCAGCGTGGTGATAACCTGGCGCTGGTGCTGGCAGACCTCGCGGATTTCCATCGTCGGGAGCAGAAGCCGATTTGGTGGCGGATGTTCGATCGAGCGGCCGCCATGCCAGAAGAACGACGAGATGACCCTGGCTGTATCGAAAGCATTGTCGCCGATGGTCCCTGCATGATGGACAAGCGGTCACTGATTCAAGGCTACCGATTTGACCCATCCCAGGAATGCAAACTAGCCGAGGGGGACTCCGTCCGATTCACCCACAATCTGGATGCCACTTTCGCGCTCTCTGAAATCGATGCCACGGTGGGCTGGCTCAAATTGAAAATTGGCAAGAAGAGTCTCGACACCAAGTGCGACGGCGCGTATCCCCAGCAAGGGGCGCTCCTCGCGGATGAGTATGTTAATCCAGCTCCTATTCCAGAAGCCCTTACGGCTGTTGCAACTGCACACCTGTCAGGGCAACTCCATGCGCCGGTCGAGGCCTTGCTGGCCCGCCGTCCGCCGG
>NZ_JBLYIG010000575.1:0-4251 GCF_049222245.1 Nitrospira sp. BLG_2
CGCCCGTCGTTGTCGTGTTGGAGTCGCTGCCCCGCAACGCCAACGGCAAGGTCGATCGTCGCTCATTGCCTGAACCGGCCGACCGGGATCCGCGACGGCCATTCGTAGCGCCCCGCACGGACATGGAAACGAGGTTGGCGCGCGAGTGGGCTGAGGTGCTCGGCCTGCCGCAAGTAGGAGTTCACGACAACTTTTTCGATCTTGGCGGACACTCGTTGACTGTGGTACAGCTCGTGTCTCGTATCCAGAAATCAATCGGGAATCCGATCTCACTGCTCGATCTCTTTCAGACGCCGACAGTGGCCGGCTTGGCTGATCGGATATTCGGCCAAGACGAGGAGGAGTCCTCTCCAGTCGTGGTACTTCAGGCCGGACGCGCTGAACCGCCGCTCTTCTGTTTTGATCCCACGGGGACGCACGTCAGGGCCTATCTATCGCTTGCCTATGCATTGGGCGAAGACCGGCCCGTCTATGGATTAGCATTGAGTTGGATTTTCTCTGAATCGTGGAATGCATTGTCGATGGATCTAATTGCCGCACGCTACGCCACGATCATCCGGGAGCGGCAGCCGGACGGGCCGTATCACTTGCTCGGATGGTCCAATGGGGGGGCTTTCGCCCTCGCTGTAGCGCGGCTGCTTGAGCGGCAAGGACTGTCAGTTGCTTTCCTCGGTATTCTTGATACGCAACCACAGACTACATCGGATTCTACGGATTCGGTCGGTGAGGATCTCCACCATTATATAAAAGGCGACCGCGAAGAGGCCTTTCTAGCCTTGCCGCACTCAGAACGGCAGGCGCTGAGAGATCAACTGGAGCGGTTGAGTGAAGAAGACAGAGTAGAATATGCGATCAGATGGGCGCAGGATCGGCACCTGCTGTCCCGCGAAGAGTCCGATGCCTCTGTCGCCGCACTAAAAGTCAGTTATGCCTTGGACCGTGAGACGGTAAAAATCCTTCGCGATGCGGCGCAGGAGCCCCTGCGGGCGCCGATACATGCTTGGTGGACCAGCGCGACGCTCGACAAGCACGGAAAAGCTCCAGTGGATTGGGCTCGGTATACAAAGGGCACCGTGGAGATTGATACCATTCTTGGAGAGCATACGGATGCGGTACAGAGCATTCAGGTTCATCAACGCATCAGCGAAATCCTGGCAATGAAGCGAGCCTGTGGCGCGCAGAAGGAGTCGTATGCAGTACAACCCTGACACCGGCGGAAAATTCAAGATTGGGATGAATACCTATCGGGTATTCGGATTCTGGGAGACTCTCAAGGAAATCATCCTGTATCTCTTGAGCCAGAAGCCAGACGACGATTTCGATAAGAAATACGGGGTGATGACCTCCGGCGTCACGGAATCCTCCGAAGCAGGAATCGCCGATGAGACGGCGAGAAGCCTGGCCGTAGGCTATGTGCCCTCAAGAGAACTCGTTATCCGGCATATTCTTACGAACACGACCAGAGGGCTGGATCTGAGTCAATATTCATTTATCGATTTAGGGTGCGGGAAGGGGCGAACCCTGATCGTGGCGGCGCAACTGCCGTTTAAGGAGGTGATCGGCGTCGAACTGTCTCCGTTACATTGCGATGTGGCAAGCGCCAATATCGATCGATACTTATCGGACGTAAAGAACCCGGTACTCTGCAGAAATGTCAGGGTTTGCTGTGTCAATGCCGCTGACTTCGAGTTCCCAGACGCCGATCTGCTGATTTATATGTACCGCCCCTTCCTCGGACCCATATTCAAAAACGTCGCCGATAATATGCGCCGATTCCAAGCCGACACGGGGCGCCGCGTCTTGATCGCGTACTCGTGTCCGAATGAGGAAGTGATGCTCGAAGAGTACGCCGGATTCGTGAAGCGAACGGAATATCAAGTCATATCCATGGACTATTCATGGAACCTGTGGGAATGCCGGGCCGTAAGCGCCGGCCCTCTCATTCAGCATGGCCATTCGCCTGCCGCTGTTCGATCACCAAGAAGCGTGGCTCCACCCGTCACGACGACATCACTACCTAGCTAAAAATACTGGGTGATACCAACCTGCACCAGGAGATTCGATTCCGGTTTGAAGAGCTGCGCTACATCGACACGGAGGAGCACATTCGTGAGGAAGGTGGGAATCACACGGACGCCCCCACCGACATTCACCGCTCCTCGCCACCCATGAAGCTCTCCCTCCTTCGTAAAGGACTGAAACAGTCCGAGATCGGAAAACAGGACCCCTTGTACGGCCCAGCGAGGAGCCAATTTCACGGCATGTCGGAGTTCAAGATTGGCGTAGGTTTGGGCACAGTTCCGATACAAATTATCCGACAAGCCCCTGACCCCTTGAATGCTGCCTAATAACAGGCTGTGGTTGGGGTTTCCTGAATTATTGACCGCCTCGGCCATCCCATTGACCATCAAGACGGTCATCGGACTCAGCGGAATCCCTTGGAGGTACCGGAGGCGGCCCTCGTGTCGAGGCTGATTTGCTCCCAGAAAATAGCCGGGACGGAGTTCCATCGTCACACGATACCCGCTCGGCACCAGATCGTGCCACCGATAGCGATCCCAAGCGAATTCTGGCGCGATTCCCACATAGTATCCGTTCGGGGGCCGCACTCCAGCCGCATCGTCGATGCTTTCACGATACATCTCGAACACGACTTCATACCGGAGCGGCGAAGCATAGGCATAGGGACCTTTGACTTCAAATTCCCCTCCGATCCGATTGCGCGTCCAGGAATTCTTGGAGTCCTCAAAGCGGATCCCATTGACACCGTAAAATCCTTTTACCTCTTTTGCATACCGGTCTGGTTGGTACGAATGTTGGGAAAGCCAGACCTCCACATTCGGGCCTCGCTGGCTATAGTTGAAATGGCCGCCGAGTTGAGTTCCTGTGCCCCATAGGTTGTATTCGATCAGCCCGCCAGTCGCATTGAGATCCTTGGCATTCGTCCCGCTGGTAAAGTTGAGGATGGGAGACAGTGTGAACTTCTCCTGTACCGTCACGGTGAGATGGTGTTGAAATCTGGTGACGGTCACGTGATCGAAGAGACTGAGATTTCGGACCCGCCGTTCAAACTCGGCGAGTTCGGCATTCGTGAACCGTCCAGGGACGGGACGCGGAAGCAGGCTCCAAATGGTTTGTTCGTGCGTGTGACGAAGTCCTTCAACTGACGTGGATTCGATCATGCCCGGGTCGGTCATGATCACCTCACTGTCTGCGCTCAGGGCTGGCTCACATAGGAACAGAACAAGGAGAATAACAATGACAGATGACAGATTGACTATTTCCCAGGAGCAAACTTGGCTCCTATCACGAGAAAAAGTACGCATGATGGCCTCCGTGATGACATGACAATGCCTCTGGTCGCCGACTTGGCGATTGGCTTACTCAGTGGAGACGCATAATGCGTATCAAATACGAAGGACCTGAATGGAAGCGGGACTGCGAGGATAGAGAGAGGCACGCAAGTAGAGGTGTGGTCCTCCTAGGCTAGAAAGAAGGTCCAGAGATGAAAGGATGACCGGATTCGCGATGGCCGCAGGGAGAGGAGAGCTTCTCTCATCCGTGTGAGTCGTGCGCGTTGAGGGCAGAAGCACATGCTCGGCGCTATTTTCCGGCTCCTCTGAAGGGAAGAGGCCGGCATCTGAGATATCCGTCTCAACCTGTTCAAATACCAGGTCCACCACCAGATCTCCGGTCGTGATCCCAGCAAGCAAGAGCGCAAGCCAGCTGAGGATCAGCATGCGCGACATAGGGTGTTGATGAGGTGTCACATTCCTCCTGCGATGCAACCAATTAAAGAGACTTTTGGACTATAGCTTCAGAGGGGTGGATCGTCAAGGCGTACTACACCCTCTCCAGCGAAGTCATCTTTTTAGTTGATCGACGGGATAGAATTGAACCGACACTATCCTTCCTTGACTCGGGTGTGTGCACTATTCAATATTCCACTCATTGGCTATTGAATCTTGGCTGCTTGAATAACGGAACCGCTAGTGCCTATTGGCACAGCTTCCTGTGCCTCTAAGCACTATCTGATACATGTAGAATAAATCCACAGGTGAGGTTTCCGTATGGTTTATTCGTCTCCTATACGACTAGGATACGTGTGTCCAACTAACTATCGTGAGACAGGATCCTTCGGCTAGAATTGACCGCAAATTATGAAGTCGAAAAGTTTCACCATCGCTATCGGGGTTGCTCTGCTGGTCGTCCTGATCATTGCCGTCAGATTGGGGGGGTGGTCAACCAGCG
>NZ_JBLYIG010000576.1:0-4311 GCF_049222245.1 Nitrospira sp. BLG_2
AGCAATGCCGCCGCCCGCATTTTCCCACGCAAACCAATCCGGCACATTCGTGAATCCATTCGGCATCGGAGCTCTCTTGGCTATTGACGATCAGCTGTCATCGATAATTCTACACGCGTTGACGCCGAAGTACCACCGGACAGGAGTATGGGCAGTCTACGCAACGGCGGTCCGAAATGGAATTGCTCTCGATTGCACGAAGCTTTCATCACGATGCTCTGCGAGGAAAAGGGCTAGGCTTCGCGTCAAGACTGAACGGGTGCGTGAGTCGAAGTGAGAAGTAATAGGCTAGGTCGACCCTGCCAGCACGGCTTGCGTGGTCTTGAAATGCAGTTTCGCGACCAATCCCAACTGTTCCCGCCCGTGTTTTTTGATGATCATCTTCGCGGCGAGTTCGACGGCCGGGGATGCGCCTTTGGGTAGGGTCGTGCCGACATCGTCGGACAATCGCTTCAGTCTGATCAGAAATTCAGCCCGTGCAAGGACGGATGCCGCCGCGACTGCCAAGTCCGATTCGGCTTTAGTCCGCTGTTCCAGCACGATCCTCCGTCCCTTCTCTTGCAGCGCGTTGAGGATCAGTCGCTCATCACCGAACTGATCGGAAATCGCCCGCTCGCAGGTCACGCCTCGCTCCAGTAGATTCTCAAGCGTCTTGGCATGGCCCCAGGCAAGCAAGCGGTTCAGATTGTTAATCTTGGTGTAGAGTTCGTTGTACTTCTTTGGTCCAATAGCGATGATGCTGTGCGGGCAAATGGTCTTGATGTCGGGGGCCATTTCCAGGATTCTGCCGTCAGAAAGTTTCTTGCTGTCGCGGACCTCCATCAACTTCAGTTCGCCGTGCGTCGTCGAGTCAACGAATACGGCCGCGACGACCAGAGGACCGAAGTAATCGCCCTTTCCCGATTCGTCAATGCCGATCCGCTCGATCCTGTTGCGGGAATGCTGCACAGTCATGAAGCGCCTGTTCCCCCTGGAAAACGTGCCTAGGGAGCGGTAATCTACCAACGGATTCCATAGTGGTCAATTGAGCTACGATGAGTTCATTGAAACTCGTTTGGTTGGAGGATCGAAGATGAACGTCACACCACATCTGAGAATAACATCCATCTGCTGTCTTCTTTTGTGGGGGATCGGTTTAGCCGGATGCGAGACCAACCCCTATACGGGGCGAAAGCAGTTATTGATGACGTCGGTCGATCAAGAAATACAAATGGGGGCGCAGGCGTACAATCAGGTCAAGAGCGATCCGAAAATGCGGCCGTCGCAAGATCCTCGCGAGATTGAGCCGGTCAAACGGATCGCGGCTCGGATCATCGAGGCCGCGAAACGGTCAAAGTACGCGGAGATGGCTCAACAATTTCAGTGGGAAGTCACGGTCATCAAGGATGATAAGACGGCGAACGCCTTTGCGCTGCCTGGTGGAAAGATGGCGGTCTACACCGGCATTTTCCCTATGGCCAAAACGGAGGCCGGCTTGGCGGCTGTAATGGGGCATGAGGTGGTGCATGCATTGGCTCGACATGGCTCAGAGCGCATGAGCCAGGGGCAAGTCACCAATATTGGGTTGCAAGTCATTGGTGCCGCTGTCGGATTAAGTAGTAAGAATCCCATGCTCAGTCAGTCGACGATGGCGGCGCTGGGTGCGGGGGCACAGGTCGGCGTGCTGCTGCCCTTCAGCCGAAAACATGAATCAGAAGCAGACTATGTCGGGATTCTTTTGGCAGCCGATGCCGGGTATGACCCGCGCGAGTCCGTCGCGCTCTGGGAACGAATGGCTCACATGTCGGGAGGGGAGGGCACCGCTGAATTCTTATCGACTCATCCGAGCCATGATACTCGAATTGACCAATTGAAAGAATGGATGCCGGAAGCCATGGCTATTTATCAAAAAAGAACTCCGATGCCGGCCACCCCATTACCGGAAATCGGTGGCAGGTAAAGATCCCTACTGCCCTTACTTATGTGTACATAAGGAGTATCAGTCTGCTTGTCCCGACCTGCTTCGTTCTTTTATACTGACGTGGCGTGGGTGGAAGACTGGATGGTCGCTCGGTGCATTCCGCATCGGGAGGAAAGTCCGGACTCCACGGGCAGGGCGCTGGGTAACTCCCAGGCGGAGCAATCCGACACCAGCACCACAGAAATCAAACCGCCGATGGCCAAGGCGATGGGATATTATCTGGTCGCTGCGGCTCAGGTAAGGGTGAAACGGTGGAGTAAGAGCCCACCGCGGTGGTGGTGACATCACCGGCACGGTAAGCGTCGCCCGGTGCAAGACCAAATAGGAAGACATGTGCGGACTCTTCATGGGGCTCTGCGCACCGACTGGCCCGGTCGGGGTCTTCGGGTAGGTCGCTTGAGGTTCGAGGTAACTCGAATCCCAGAGAAATGATCATTCAAGCAAAGTAGGAAGCTTCTTTGCGGGACAGAATCCGGCTTATAGGTCATCCATCCACGCTCTTCGTCTAGTAAAAGCTCCTTGGCTTGAGGCTCCTCGTCTCTTCTCCCATCGGCCACAGAGAGCGGTGTGAGTAGTTGTATTGACGACCCTTCGTTATGGATGCTAGGATCTCAAATCTTTCCCCCTTGATTTCAAACACATCTCTGCACGATGATGCGTGCTTCGCAAGGGGTGCCCGTTTAAGGTCTCCCTATCGGCAGTCGACCTTATGCGCGCGGTTGGAGGGAGGGTGCCATGAAACTCACCGGTGCTGAAATCTTCATTGAATGCCTGAAGCGGGAAGGGGTGAAGACACTCTTCGCACTTCCAGGTGGAGTCGTGTTGAAGATTTTCGATACGCTTCACCAGCAGAAAGATATTGAAGTGATCTTGACGCGCCATGAACAGGGCGCGGGCCATATGGCGGAAGGATATGCGAAGGCGACGGGGAAGGCCGGCGTGTGTCTGGTCACCTCCGGCCCCGGCATGACCAATGTCATTACGGCGTTGGCCGATGCCTATATGGATTCGGTACCGGTGGTCTGTTTCAGTGGCCAAGTCCCGACGAGTTTGATCGGAAACGACGCCTTTCAAGAAGCCGACAACGTGGGTTTGAGCCGGCCCTGCACGAAGTACAATTTTCTCGTCAAAGACGTGAACGACTTGGCGGCCACGATCAAAGAGGCGTTTTATATCGCGACGACAGGCCGGCCGGGTCCGGTCCTCGTCGATATCCCGAAAGATGTGTCGATGGCCAAGGCAGAATTCACTTATCCGAATTCTGTTTCGATTCGCGGGTACAACCCGACCTACGAAGGAAATAAATGGCAGATCAAACAGGCGGCCGAAGCGATCATGAAGGCCAAGAAGCCGATTCTCTATGTCGGTGGCGGGGTGATCTTCTCCGGAGCCTCACAGGAACTGCTTGAACTGGCCGAGATGACACAGATCCCGGTGGACATGACGTTGATGGGCCTTGGGGCGTTTCCAGGGGAGCATCCGTTGTCTCTGGGCATGCTCGGGATGCACGGGACCTATCAGGCCAATATGGCCATGCATTATTCCGATCTGGTGATCGCCATCGGCGCACGGTTTGACGACCGGGTGACGGGGAAGGTATCTGAGTTCTGTCCCTATGCAAAAGTAATCCATGTCGATATCGACCCGACCTCCATTCGGAAAAACATCCATGTCGACATTCCGATCGTCGGCGACTGCAAGACCGTGCTCCGTGAGTTGAATCAAATCTTGCGCGCGACGGTCAATGGTGAGCAAAAAGATCTCCGAAAGCCGTGGTGGGATCAGATTCAAGAATGGCGACAGGCTCACCCATTGTCGTTTCACCAAAAGACAGACGGACCAATCAAGCCGCAACAGGTAGTCAAGCGGCTGTATGAGCTGACGAAGGACCGGGATCCGATCGTCTCGACGGATGTCGGACAACACCAAATGTGGGCGGCGCAGTATTTTAAACTCGCGAAGCCGAACCGATGGTTGACGTCAGGTGGACTGGGCACGATGGGCTTTGGATTTCCGGCGGCAATGGGGGCACAGGCTGCATTCCGTGATCGGCTGGTGCTCTGTATCGCCGGAGACGGCAGTGTTCAGATGAATATGCAGGAAATGGCGACCGCGGTGGTGAGCAAACTGCCGGTCAAGATCGTCATCTTGAACAACGGATTTCACGGTATGGTCCGACAATGGCAGGACCTGTTCTATGAAGGCCGCTACGCGTCGAGTTACCTGGATACCACGCCGGATTTCGTCAAGCTGGCGGATGCCTACGGTGCGGTAGGATTGCGGGTCAAGAAGATTGCTGACCTCGATGCTGTTTTGAAAGAAGCGTTGGCAACGGACAAACCCGTCATTGT
>NZ_JBLYIG010000577.1:0-2031 GCF_049222245.1 Nitrospira sp. BLG_2
CCGTACGGCAACTGCAACAGGCTGCGCAGGCCATCGGGCGTGGTGACCTGCGGACGCCTATTCAGATCAACACGGGTGACGAATTGGAAGACTTGGCCGAAGAATTTAATCGAATGAATAATCAGTTGAAAGCCGCATTCGCGGGACTGACCGACCAGGTCAAATTGAAGACCCAGGAGGTTCAGGTCCTCCAGCGATCTACGGATCAAATCCTGGATGCCGTTCCCACCCCGATCCTCTTAATCGATGCCCACGAAGTGGTGCGCTACATTAATAGAGCGGCGCGCGAGATCTTCCAGGTTCAGGAATCGATGTCAGGAGCATCGCTGTTCACGATTCTTCCGCTCGACCCAGCTGATCAGAAACGGCTCCAAGCGGAATTTCATACCGATGGGGATCCATCGCTCACCACAGAGGTGATCGACCGTGAGACAGTGCCAAGAGATCCACTGACGCCGAACGCGGGTCATGAAACAGCGGAACCTCGCACTGAACTCCACATCGCTTCACGCATCTATCGTTATCAATGGTTCCGATTACCTGCGAAACCAGGAGAAGAAGACAACATTGGGTTGGTGCTTCGAGACACGACGGACGAGAGCCGGCTGCAAGACCAATTGGTCCAAGCGGAAAAGATCGGAAGCCTGGGTGTGCTTACCGCCGGAATCGGTCATGAACTCAATAATCCCTTGTTTGGAATCATCGGATTGGGAGAAGTCATTCAGGATGAACAGGACTTGCAGCACATCAAGAGCTGCGCCCGAGACATTGTGACTCATGGTCGTCGCATGGCGACGATCATTCGAGATTTTACCGGCATAGCCAGCCGCGAAGCCACCGACAAGCCGATCCCGGTGTATCTGGAGCAGGAACTGGATCAAGCGTTGGCCACTGCAAAAACCACCGTAGAGATGAAGAATATCGTGATCCACAAGACCTATGCGGGCAATACGTCCGTATTGGCATTCCCGGATCAACTTCGGCAAGCGTTTGTGAATCTTCTGACCAATGCCGTCCAAGCCATGCAGGGTATCGGCACACTCACACTGACGACGCTCGTGTCGGACCATACTGTGACCGTGACAATCGCCGATACCGGTCCCGGCATCTCAAAGCAACATTTGACCAAGATATTTGACCCGTTTTTTACGACGAAGGGACAGGGAGAAGGTTCGGGCCTTGGGCTCACGGTGGCGAGGCGAATCATTCGGAAGTTCGGAGGCGATCTTCGCATCGAGAGCGTCGAGGGCCGCGGTACCGCCTGCATCGTCACGCTCCCGACCAATTCTTCCATGTCTTCGGAAGGAGGTCCATGGACAACCGCCGCTTCGCATTCCGAGCCGCAACCATCGCACTCTTCTTAGGCGGACTTTGGATCGGGCTTCCGTTTCCATCCGCCAAGGAAAGCCGAAGCCTTGTCGGCATTGCTCCGGAGAAAGTCGCCGATTATGTCCATGCCGTACTCGAAGCCGACCGATCGATTTACACAACCCAGGTGGTCGATCGCATGCATGAGAAAGGTATCGTCGCGGCGGCGGAACATTGGGAGCAGGACAATGCCCTTCCCCTTCCTGCTCAGTTTCTTCAGCATTCCGGACGATTGGTAGCCGAGAGTGGACGAGGTATCCGGTACAGACTGATCGGACTTTCCCCGATTTATCAACGCAACGCTCCCGCCACCGAATTTGAACGAAAGGCCCTGACTGAGCTCCAGCGGCAGCCTGATCGGCCGGTTACCGGAATTGTATCGAGCGGCAAGAAGCAGTATTTCCAAGCCATCTATTCAGACCGGGCTGTTTCTTCAGTCTGCGTAACCTGTCACAACAGTCATCCGTTGAGCCCGAAGCAGGATTTCAAGTTAAACGATGTGATGGGTGGGATCGCCATTACAATTCCGCTGGAGTAGCGGAGGCAGTATTCGTCATGCGTCATTCATTACTGTAACTGGAAGCTATGAAGTGGTCGCTGATCGTCTTCGCCGCTCGCTGCTGTTTCGTGGGCTCGGTGATGCTGTCCTGGAGGGCATCTGCC
>NZ_JBLYIG010000578.1:0-7845 GCF_049222245.1 Nitrospira sp. BLG_2
ATCCTTTCATCAGACAAAGACCGACTAATCCTCTTCTTCCTCAATATCCTCAATCCCTTCGTAACTCATTTCTGGGAATGAGGCCGATGCCTTTTCACAGGCGGTTTCGACCATTTCTTCAGCATCTTCAGCTGAATCAGCATCGACTAGGAACTTCACGGTGATTGCATACCTCTGTTCCACTCCCGACTCCTTTCTCTATCGTCATGTCGAAACTTTTGATTTAGACATCAGTCATTCCGTACTTTCTGACAGTTACAGTGGTCATGTCAACCGTGTTCAGGACAGCTCGTGAAAGCACATGGCCACACAGTGGAACGAGAAGTCGACGAGACCTCGAGCAAGTCATCAAGAAAGCCGTATGAGAGTGGAAATGCCTGCGTTGTAGCGACTAAGGAAGAATCTACTCGTCCTGTTCAAGTTCGGAGAGTACCGTCTTTAGTTTCGCAAACTCTTCTGGAGCGATACGCGAAAACGCGATTCCAAAACTATTTCCATCAACCCAACGCACAGTGGCTTCGTCGATCCGCAAAGGCCAATCAAGGCCTGGAATGTGGAGTCGGCATTCTAGCTTCGCACCTTGCTCCACCTTCATGTCGCTTTCAATTTTACAACCCCCAGCAGAGACATCCAGAGTTCGCCCCTGTCCTTCCAGCCTTTGACTAGAAAAGGTGCTGCGAAATTGTGTACTGAATCTGGGTTGGACTCGTCGATCCTGTGATCGAGGTTTGAGCGGGATCCGATCGATGGTTTCTGACTTGAAGAAGGAACCGAGCTTTTTCAACGAGGAATCCTCACCCAAAGTTGACAATCTGAGATATACGACAGATCTTTCGCAAACCTAGGAAGACACGAGTGTTTCACCTGGATGAAGCCTCAGCGGGATGTCCTCTATTTCTTTATGGAAAGAAGCATGTGGTCGCGTCGGTTCTGCTGATAGCAGGCCTCACCCCGATCAAAGCAGAAGGGGCGTTCCTTGCCAAACGACACGATCGCCACCTGCTTTAGGTTGACGCCGACTTCGGCGAGATAGTTCCGTGCAGCTTTAGCACGTTTGTCGCCCAAAACTATGTTATAGTCCGCGGTGCCTCGCTCATCACAATGTCCTTCGATTTTTAGCACGGCACCCGGATGATCTTTGAGGTAAGCAGCATCATGATTGAGCGCTTCTATGCCAGCATCAGTCAGGGTCCACTGGTCATAACCAAAGAAAACATCCTGCAAACCCGCTTCCACTGCAGCCTTTTCTTCTTTTGTTAGCTCAGCGCGCTGGCGTGGGGGCAGCCCCGATGGATTCAGGGCCATCGAATATCCGCTTGACGCAAGTCGTTCCTCTGACGGATTACGAGAGAAACCGCTCAATTCACCGGTTGTGCCCCCCCCTGACGTATTTGGAAGCTTCGAACTCGCGCTCCCGGATTTGCCTTCACCGTCAGTTTGGAGCCATTTTGTGCTACAGCCTTGGTTCGACAATAGGACTAGGCCCATCAGTACTACAGTTCCAGATTTCGTTAGTACTCCATTCATAATCATTCTCCTTTGAGCGACATCAAGATTCCGCTGCCCAATAATTTATTGGCAATCGGTGCATTGACTGACCAGTGATGCTCGCCAGTTCATTCTCTAATCAAATATAGCACCGCGATCGAAAAGGGATGTCTTAGCAGAAGACTAGCTGAAGGATTGCAGGATACCTAATCAATTCAAATATTTGACAGGTACCGAGTGGAAGTTCTCTGTTAGACAGAGAACTGAAACTGATCAGCGAAACGCTGACCGACTAGGAAGGAGAAAGAGGTCGATCAAATACCACTACTAGCTTAAACGGATAGACCCCCTCTTGCTCAGCGATACCCTTTCCGATCAGACCAACGGACCGGTTGCAGCACTGCTCCCAGGCCGGCCAGCGCACAAATAAACAATAGCATGCCTAGTGCGATCACGAGGAAAAATGCTGCCCTCACGTCGTGTAAAACGGGGATCATAGTACCTCCCTCTTCTCGCTCGATTTATTGACTGCGCCACCCACAATTACAAATCCAGGGACTCATCAGATCTATCTCCCCAAGTGGTCTACCACAACAGGAACATTGTCTGGTCCAAGTAAACCGTTCTTCTGCTCACAGTATACCGCTTCAATCGTCTGTTGCGCTCTTGCCTTCTATATCGGCAAAACCACTGCACGGGATAACCTCTTTCACGCATAAATGTCATCGTAAATGAAATCCCATTAGGGATCTATCAAGCTTTAGCGGAATGTGCTGACAGGCTCCACATAATCCAACCTAATGAAGCTCCCCGCAGCAAGCTGCGGGGTATCATAGAACTAAAACATTCGGAGTTGCCGGATATCCTCCTGCGGTTGCCCTTGCCGCTGCACGTACCGCTCGACCGTCTGCCCGTTCGCTCTCCCCCTGTCGCCACATCATACCCATCGGTCCAAAATCCCCCCACAGGACCCGTTTGACGGCTGGTTTCCGTCGAAAGAGTTCCCGGGCCGTGAAGCTCTTGAACCTCTGCACATCCGTCCCGAGGCCATTTTCGGATGGCCACTGCAGAGGAGATGGATATGATTCTTGTCCGTTCCAATCGCTTCCCTCTCGACCGGAAACCGCTCCGCCATCTCTGCCGCCGTTTCTTGGATAATCGTGGTCCCCTCCTCATCCAGCAGTGCTTTGCGGTCTTTCACTGGCAACACAAGATGATCGTGGATTGGCCACGCACAGTGTGCTCCCTTACGAAGCTCATTGTCCCTCTGATCCACCATGCGCCAGAGGGTACCAGAAAAGATTGTCCCCGTAGCAAGCTACGGAGGATCACAAATTAAAAATAGGCACAGATAGCGCCAAAGTACAGTGTTGAGTAAGAATTGAACCCGTCAGCCATGGGTTTGAAATAACATCCGAGCATTTACCATCCAGGATCGCAACGAGGGAAGGCTACACAGGCCGACGAATGAAAATCAAGATAGGAATTACGCAACCTTGCAACCATCGGTAACGTACTCTTGGGAAGGGAAAAGGATTAAAACCCGTTCTTAACCATACCCGAGGCAAGTGCCATTTAGGTTCTGTTGACATTCTTTTGATCCAGGCCATGGCCGCGTCTCGATCTCTATCCCACCCATGCGAAAGTCTGATGAGCCCACATATTAAAATAGCGGCTTTTTACCACCAGCTTTGACGATGGCATGGTGAAAGGCTTTCGAAAGACTTTCTAAGGATGCTTGGTCACAGACGGGAACGTATACCTCTCTCTTCTTTTCTGCCCGTTTGTCTTTTGGGTCTCCCTCGTCGTACACCAGCTCCGCGAGGTTCGTGACGACCAACTTGCCGGTTTTTAATTCGTGTATGGGTTTACCCGGTATCGCAAGAGAGGCAAGCCATTCTGTTACACACGCCCCCCGAGTACAGCGCAACCGAATTCCATAAAGGTTGATGTTCTCTCCCTCCCCTTCGCGCTCCGCACTGACGTTGGGAGACAATGCGTTCAAGTCAAATTCGTGAATCGTCTCTAACGGCGATTGGATCGAGAATATGCCGCTCAACTTCCTCCGTTCATTCATACGTGTAATTATTTTAAGAGCAGACGGCTGAATGACAATTACGTCCACCTTGGCCATCCTATCCATATGCCAGAGGGATCCATCCTTAGCGATCATACGTTGCAATCCACTATGCATTGTCGCACATGCTTCCCACGTGTCTTTAATAAATACCAATGTTTCATCCAGTGACGGTCCGTCATCAGCGGCGGGAGAGTCGTTTGATGTAGCCCATACACTCGGCAGACTCGTCGCCAGCATAAGGAAGCAGGTGACCAGCCCGATGCCCGCTTGCCATTTCGCCATCATGATGTTGCTCCCCCATTAGAGTGCGCCGCGATCGTGGTTCTATTTTTGATCTCACCGATGTTTACATGAACATGTGCCCTGTCTTTCCGAAAGATTGGTCTTGCTATCGGTGCTCCTTCACAACTCCATCGGTTGGTCGCAGGAGCTGCAGAAGAGTCGGAACCCAATGCTGATTGCACGCATCCTCAATCTCTAGCAGGCTGCGGAAAAACTCGAGTTATGTGTGCGAGAGAGCCTCATCTGTAGCCCACGCTCCTTGTTATTGAAGGGATGGTTTCTTCCTGCTGTGGAGGCAGGTACAGTGCGGTGTCCAGTCAGACCCCGGTGCTTCATGCGGTGACCTCCCGAAGATTGCGCATCTGCCCCAAGTTATAGACGCCGCGGCGAAGGGGAAAAGCCAGCCGACTCGTGGCACGCCGCGGAGTTTCACCTTCCAGACCAATTCACGGTTCATCCCACCGGAGACTGGCCCCGGTTGTCAATAGTGGACGTCATGAATTGCAGCCTCACGCCGCCGGCTGTTGACGGACCCATTGCTGGACAAACGCAGCGGGCAAGCGATTCCCGAGCCGAGAATGCGGCCGCTGACGGTTATAGACGATTTCGATGTACTTCGAGATCTCGCGCCGAGCCTGCGCACGGGTCTCGTAGCGACGATGATGCACCAGCTCATTCTTCAACGTTCCCCAGAAAGCCTCCATCGGCGCGGTGTCATAACAATTCCCCTTCCGACTCATGGATGGGATCATGCCAAACTGCCTCAGCGTTGCTTGCTACACCGGGGCACATTATTGAGCCCCGCGAACGGAGTGATGAATGAGCCCCGGGGCGGGACGTCTGGTGTCGATAGCCTTCATCCGTGTACCCTGCACCAAGTCCGTCGTCATCCGGGCATCCATCGCATGGCCGACCACCTCACAGGTGTAGAGATCCTTCACGCCAGCCAGATACAGCCACCCTTCCACGGTCGGCACATAAGTAATATCGGTGACCCACGCCTCATTTGGTCGCCTGGTGGCAAAGGTCTGAGCCAACACATTTTCCGCTACCGGCAGCGCATGCGTCGAATCCGTGGTCGTTGTGAACCGGCGGATTTGTTGACAACGCAGTCCCAGTTTCTTGCGTAGTCTTTGATCCGCCCCACCCCAGCAGGGAACCCATCGGCACGCCATTCTGTTTGGAACGGCTCTGGGCCGTAGGTTTGCCGCGTGCGCACATGCGGGGCCTGGATCGTCACTTCCAGATGCGTTCTCCTGGGCGCGCGTCGAGGGGCGGCGGGTGCGCCAGGCATAGTCCCCACTTTGGGACACGTCGAGGACTCGGCTCAACAGCTCTAAATTCGGCCCATGCTGCCCAATGTCCGGACAAGACCGTCAACCTGCACAGTTCTCCCCGATTCGTCAATCGGAAGTTTGTACTTAGGCCTACCGTTTCAGTCAAAGGGTTCCACATGTCGCAGTCTGATCATAGCACCGGTCTTATCCCTCTTCCGTGTTACCTTATCCGGGTCTACCTCATCTTCAGGTTTTTGATATCTTTCTCGCAGTCAAGCACGCACCCCACATCTGGAACAAGGAGTAGTTGCTCACGCTGCGATGGGCTGATGGTGAAGGAACACTCGTTGGATTTCGATTGGACAACCTCGGCAAGAAAGCACAATTCGGCTTAACGGATACGGCCTGATCTCTGTTGTTGATCTGTCACGAGCCCAACCGCGAAAGGAGACATCGCATGAAAAACCGAATGAGTCCCATGCGACACTATAGTCGATTTCCAGTGAGTTGGCGTGTCGTGTACGGAACTTCCGAGCTCGTCGCTGAAGGGACGGTGTTAGACCTCACCATTCGTGGTTGGCGAATTGCGGGAACGATGCCGGTTGTATCCGGTATGCAGATGAGGCTGCGGGTCTGCGTACCTGAAAGGCCAGAACCACTTCATGTCCTACGAGCCACGGTGTTGTGGGTCAACGATCATGAATTTGCAATTGAAGCCGACGAAATGGCACGGCTTGATAAGATCTGGGTTACTGAGTTCCTGAGGAAAAAGCTGGGGCGTATGTGGATGCCACAGGAAGCCGCTCATGAGACCGCTCATCAGGCTGGAAGGGAGGCCTCATATAGGGAGACTCGCCGGTACCCTCTCCGTCCAGTCATTGACGATATTCTGAAACGATTCATAGGCGTGAATACGGTTTCAGCTGACATATCTAATGAGGCGCGATGGAACAGTGACACGGACTTTCACGAAAGTGAAGCCGATGCACAGTGCGATCGCGTGCCGGAGAAAACCTGGCATGAAGCACATCGTATCCTTCGCGGAATGCTCGCCATTAAATTCGCTCATGCCAAGATGAGTCGAGATCTGATTGCCGGCAATTAAGTCTGTCGCGTGATGCGCCGTCTCGCTACGGTAGCTGGACCACAGTGACCGGCAGTGTTCGTCACTTGAGATCCTCAGGCTGTTGGTCCCGCCTTTCGCGTGATATGTCGCGCCGCCTGCATCACCCATAGAATGTCCCAGCGCCTCGAGTTGCTGTCCCTGACCATCGAGGAGAAAGAGGGATAGTTCATTGGTGGCTGTCCATCGGACCTCCACCCGCCTCTCTCACGGTAACAGGACGAGTCATCCCTGAGCTATTTCCGGTGAGTGCTTTCACAATCTGCTCGTCTGCAGCGAACACCAAGCCCTGAGTAGTAGTCCGACGCGGAGAACCGTCGCATCAGCCGATGCATGGCTTGCCGCCCTTCTCTCGGTGTAGATCCATTAGCATGGTACATCCCGGTAGCCGCATCACGTGTTATCCGACAATGAAGAGTCCAGACATCATTCACAGACAGGTGGTTGAGCCCCCTACAGATGCAAGATTGGGTTTCGTAAAAGTTGGGGCATACTTGAGCTTTGATGTTTCCGCTCGTCCATCAACACCTGTTCTCATCCGTTCGCATTTGAAGGAGGTTGCGATGTTCATGTTCATAACACCTCAAGAAGCCGTCTGACGTTCATAGTCGGTACGAAGGTGGTCCGAGAACCCGATTTGGAGTAAGGATGGGTATATTCTTCGTGCCGGGCACGTCGTGGCGCGGTAACGATGCGACAGCCCAGGGTTCTCTCAGACGTCCTTGCCAGAGCGAGGTGCAATGCTTGATGCTGGCTGCGCACGACGGGGTACGTTCGTATTGGACGGTGTATCGGTGAGAGTGACAACGGCTTGAGTGACGGTCAAGGAGACGATTTGTCTAAGCGTTCGAAGAATCGCGGAGGGCCACCCCGACCGGTTATTAATCAGAGTTACAAGATTGCTGACTAACAGTTTGTTGACAAACAGCGGTTTTTGAAGAATTCCTGCATCGAATTCACCGGTTGATTTCTCTGATTATGTCTGGTATGTCGATCATGGGAGTTCGTCTCTCTCATCCCGCTCTTCCGAGCTCCCGCTCCCCGCACACTTTGGGGCTGCCCGCTAGGCCGGAGCCGGGAGCAGGGTCGCCAGCCGCTTCAGATTCAGCAACCAGCCCATCAGATAGGCCTCCTCTCGGACCTGCAGGAGCCCCCGGCGTCGAAACCGCCGGAACCCGTGCCAGCATTTGGCCTCGCCCCACAATTCTTCGATCTTCTTCCGGGCTCGCTGCGAGAGGCGGTAGCCCACCGTCCGGCCCAGCCGCCGCACCCGCTGATGCACCGCCTCCCGTCCGGTCGTCTTGGCCGCAATGTGCGGCCGGATGCGCCGCCGGAAGAGGGCCAGCAGGAATGGCTTCGCAAAATATCCCTTATCGGCTCCCACGGTCTGAATCCGCTGGCGATGCTTCTGATGGAAGGCATCGATCAAAGCGTGCCCGCCTTCCGTCTCTGATGCGGGTCCCCGAAACGTCTCCACATTGATGCCCAGCAAGAACCGATGTCGATTCTCCATCAGCCCGCTATTGGACCAAGAAGTCCTCCACTACTAAGGTAGCCCGCCACAGCGAATGGTGGATAAGCCACGTAACATTACG
>NZ_JBLYIG010000579.1:0-3187 GCF_049222245.1 Nitrospira sp. BLG_2
AATCGCGATAGAGGTGTACCGGCCGACATCTCCAATGCGGTCTAGAGAGCTGATCGTCGCGGAAGTGCAAGCCTGGTTCGAGCAGTGAGCTACTTTCAGATCCCGGTTGGTCGCATCATAGTAACTAATGAGGCCTAGACCGTCGGCCCCAATGGCCACTGATGTAAACTGGCCGGCATCGCCTGAGCCGTCGCGAGTGATAAGCGAGAATCCCGGGCGCTCCAGCGCTATCTCGTCTGCTCCGGCACCAAGATCCAGCGTTGGGACCGCACAAAGCGCCATTCCTCCAACAAGAACCATCCTCCACCACCTTGATAGGATCTTACCGGTCAGCACCTTCATCGCACCTCACTCGGCGAATCCCATCCGATTACCCTTTACTCGTACAGTCTATATCTCGACAAAGAGGAGAGTCCACTGGTGAAGTCTCGCGGGTGGTTCAGTTCACGTCGGCGGTGCTGCTGAAGTGCTGATTTAACAGGAATGTATCCGATGATGAACGACGGGCCGGTAGGTTGCAACCGTGGGAGACGTGCTTCAAGTTCAGGTGCGGACTATTTCTCGTCACACTTCTTCAACTTCGACTCTAGACAACGCTGGGCCATCTCCTGCGCTTTCTGGATCTGAGCCGGAGTCATACGCGATGCCACCTTTTCCCGATCCTTCTCCAACTCTTGTTTCGAACCGCCACTCAACGACTCCGCTGCGATGCTGTACCACATATGCGCGCGAACATAATCCAATGGAACGCCTTGTCCTTTGGAATACATTTGTGCCAATTGGCTTTGCGCCCCGGCGTGACCCTGCTTCGCGGCCATGCGATGCCATTTCAACGCCGCCTGGTAGTCGTGCGTCACACCCAGGCCGCTGGCATACAGCAGTCCGAGATTGTATTGCGCTCGTGCATCTCCCTTCTCCGCCAGAGGATAAAAGAGTCCAGCCGCGATCCTGAAGTCTCCACGCTGCAAGGCCTCGTATGGTTCCTCTCCGGAGAGGGCCGCCACCGCTGTCGAACTGCCGACAATCAACACACTCGCGAGCAGGAATGTTCGCATTGTTTACCTGCCTTTCAGCATTCGGAAAGCCACGGGGCTTAGAATGCCCTACGCTCGGTTACAACACAACCATTGCCTGCATTCCTGTTACGCTCTCAGCAGTATACGATGCGGTCGACCCAATTCTTATGAGACCTCGATCCCCTACGCTATAGCCGTAGATAGCCGCAGTTGAAGAAAACAGGAACACGATCGAGGGAAGCCATGCCGTGATAAAACTGATGACCTTAAAGCACCGATTCTAGGTAGGGGAGGAACAAGACGGCAATAAGCCGTAGGGAGCCGTGCCTCTGAACTGCCGGAGGCTACATCATCGTCAGCAATCGGTCTGAGGGGAATGCGCCGTCGCCGATGTCTTCGTGGTCTCCAGTACCATCTTGCAAGAGGTTCTTAGGTGAGGAGCAAACCGTTTGAGCACTTCCCGCACGTACTGAGCGACGCGGAATCTCCTTTGCGGAACATTCGTAGAGGCGGCTCCGGTGAGTGTGGATGCTATGTAGGTTTGGCGAAGTCGATGAGCGTAGAGGTTTTCGATCGGTGTGATGGCCATACCTTCTCCTTAGATTACCCTATACATTGAGGAGCCAATGTCCTCGGTATGGACTGTGTGCCTTCCATCGCCGGGGGTGGACGCTATCGCGCTCCTAGAAAGAAAACCTATGGAACCGTCAAGGATAACTCCAGACAGTTCCATAGGCTTGTCAACAGGCGACGTCTTTGGGAGGGGAGACTACGGCTGTTGACCCTTTTTATAGACAAAGGCAGCCGCAACCACTAACCCAAGAATCGCCGCCCCGAATGTGAGCCAGTTTGCATCCATAATAGTTCCTCCTTCTTAAATTCCGATGATCACAGCGTACATCAGGGAGATGAAGAGCAAGTGAAACAGACATGAAGAACTATTCATGCGGTCAGGATGGTTGTTAGGAAATGCGCCGAGAGCGTGCTCAGTCGTTCACACATGCCTTCCTTCTCGGATCCTGCACGAAAGGATGAATAGGCAGCTCATTCTCGTCGGGACCTGCTCAGTTTCGTACCGATTTATTTCTCTTCAACACACGCTGATGACACACATCTCTCCCAATCGGCACACCCTGTCATCGTCACTGGTTAGGCTCCATATTGACTTTGCAGCACCGGAACAAGAAGAGTTATTGGCACGGAAAACTTGACTCGGGAGCTTCCTAGTTGGCTAGAGATTTTCTCCTGGCTAAGGATGGCGACACCCTGCTATGCCAAAGGAAGATGTGCAGCGTCGAATTGATGAGGATCTCTCCGTCATTCGAGAGCATTAAAAGGAATCCAGCTCGATATTGATTCTGTGGCGAGTTGCATGGTCCGCCCAGGCCATTCATATTATCCAGGTAGCCTTAGTCAACACGCCCTGACAGCCGTCTTTTAATAGGTTGCCCTTGTTCCATATCGATCGCATCCACAGTCGAATACCCTGTAGCCGTGACGATGGAAGGAGGTGACTAGTATGATGCCATGGATCATCGAACCATTCTTGGTGGGCGTCATTCTGGGACTGATGTACAAGATGGTATCTACATGGCGGGAGTAAACGGAGTGACTCGTGACTCAGAAATGGAGACCTCACGCATGAACGTGATAGTTTGCGAGGCCATATAGTAGCTCTCCCAGTTCTCCCTCTGCGGACCTTTCATCCCCAGCCATTACGGGGTTCTTCCCGAGAAGGAAGGCCCAAGAATATTTGCTTAGAAAGCCTGCCTGAGACATGTTTCAGTGTTGAGAGGTCGCGAGTTGAGATTGAAGCGAGAGCCTAGTTATCCCTGCTGGTCTTGGTAGTTGTCGGAAACCATGGGATACGGCTGGTATCGGGCAGCTGTTTGACGGTCTTTTTATTGATGCTCTTGAATCCGGCTGGCTTACTGAAACCCTTACCCCTGCGCTTGGTTACGATACGGGCGTCGGAATGAGTCTTTGAAGGCATACCGTTATTATATCAAGGAAACGCCCCAGGCTTAACACCCCTGCAACACGTGCTTCCGCATAGGTTTCTAACTCGTTGAACAATTAGGCAGAACCAAGGTTGGTGCCGAAGCCGGGATTTGAACCCGGACACCCTTGCGGGCGCTAGACCCTGAATCTAGTGCGTCTGCCAGTTCCGC
>NZ_JBLYIG010000580.1:0-2873 GCF_049222245.1 Nitrospira sp. BLG_2
GAGGTGTTGGGAACCGTGCAAGGAGTGAGAGATATCAAGGTGGAGCAATTATTCGGACAACCCTATCTCACCATCGATATCGATCGCGGCAAGATCGCCCGTCATGGCATCAACGTCTCGGATGTGCGGGAAATCATCACCACCGCCATCGGAGGACACGCGGCAACACGCGTCTACGAAGGCCAACAACGGTTTGATCTGTTTCTGAGGTTCCCGGAACAGTACCGGGACAGCGTCGAAACCATCAGTAATATTCTGCTCAGCGATCAGACCGGCGCGTTGATCCCTCTGGCGGACCTCGGAACCGTTCAGTTGGAGGAAGGACCGGGCCGGATCAGCCGGGATCAACTTCAACGGTACGTGTCGATCGGCTTCAATACGATGGGACGAGACATCGGAAGCCTTGTCGCAGAAGCGCAACAAAAGATCACTGAACGAGTCGCGCTTCCCCCCGGCTATCGGATAACCTGGGGTGGATCATTTGAGAACATGGAGCGGGCAATGGCCAAGTTGCAGGTCATCGTTCCGATTACAATCGCGATGATCTTCTTCTTGCTCTATTCGACGTTCAACTCGCTCAAGCAGGCAACCCTGATTATCTTGAATCTGCCCTTTGCCTTGATCGGCGGCGTGGTCGCGCTTTGGTTGACGAAAGAATATCTCAGCGTGCCGGCGTCCGTCGGCTTCATCAATCTCTTCGGCGTGGCGGTGTTGAATGGGATTGTGCTGGTGTCCTACATGAATAAGCTGCGCGAAGACGGTCATAGTCTGGATGAGTCGGTCACGTTAGGAGCCTTGCTTCGACTGCGTCCCGTCTTGATGACGGCGTTGGTCGCGCTTCTGGGATTAGTCCCTCTGGCGTTTGCCAATGGGATCGGATCGGAGGTCCAGCGGCCGTTGGCGATCGTCGTTATCGGCGGTCTCGTGAGTTCGACGCTGCTGACGTTAATCATGCTGCCGGTCCTCTATCGATGGCTCGAAGGCCGCTCGAAGGACCAGATGCATCGAGGGGAACCACAAACCGGATCGACATGGGATGCGCACCAAACAGTGGGCGAAGCTACTCATGGTAACGGCGAACCACGCTTCTCTCGTCACCCCGGCGAGATACCATCGACGTGATGGGTGAACAGGCTCAGAAGGGAGACCTTGATATGGGCACATTATTCATCAAGATGGTCATGGGACTCATGGCGCTCGTTGTGGGAAGCCATCTTGCGATCGCTGCGCCGAAAGAGGCCGATTCCCCGAAGACCGTTCATGCCGAAGGCAAAAAGATCTTTACTCGATATTGTGCGGGCTGCCATGGACCCGAAGGAAAAGGGGATGGATACTTACTGCTCGGTCCTGAACCGGCTAATCTAACAAGGCCGGCGACCAAAACAAAGTCGGATGTGGCACTCCTCCAAACTATCCACGAAGGAAAGCCCAACATGCCTTCATGGAAAGTCAGCTTGTCGGAAAATGAAAGTCGCGCGGTGCTAGCCTATATCCGAACGTTGGCAAAGTAGACAGTTCCGGTGGAATCCGCTACCCGAACCGCGTGTCGGTTCAATCAAAATTACAGACGATGACAAAGTACGGGCCGACCAGCCCGTCACCACATGTTGCGCCGCTCTCCATCGTCTCATGCCGGTGTTTGCCTGAGCCGAGTGAGGCATTGGGGTATTGCCGACATCCTCAGTTCATTTGTACTTCATTTATCTTCTCCCGGCGATCTAATCACATTGGTGCCTCTACCACGACCGGCGTACCCTCCACCAGGCATTTAAAAATTAATGAGTCCTGAGCCTAGGTCGGTGCATCCCTAGAAGGCGTGCCGTATCTTTGCCGGAGAAAACGGAGAAGCCGCGCCGTATCCCTCCTGCGGATAGAACGGTTCCGATAACATTGTGATGCTTCGATCACATCTTGATTTTTGAATATCGAGGTGCGGCTAGCGAGATGTGGGTCGGAAATGGTGGGCATGAACCAGGAGTTTCTGTCGATTCGGCACCCCCATTTTATCGAAAATGCTTGTCATATGATGACGGACCGTACTGTCGCTAATCGATAACTTGTACGCGATTTCTTTGTTTGAGTGTCCCTGCGCCACCAAGCGGATAATCTCTTGTTCCCGCTCCGTTAGAACGTCGGGCCACATTGGCGGCTCGATATTAGAGTCCAGCTCCTTCGAGAAGGTCATGAGTCCCATCCTGGCCAAGCCATCCCGTCCCACCGGGACCGGCGGTTTCGTGGGGGCATATAGCCCTTCAATTACCGCGAGCACGACTTCTGGCGGTTGAACTTTGAGGATCACGCCGTCCACACCGTAGGCAAACGCATCCCGGGTAGAGCCTTTGTCTTCAAACCCACACAACAGCACGATCTTACTGGATGGAGCGGCTTCCCGAATTTGTTTGATGGTGCTGAGAGCATCGCGCTCCATCTCCATATCGAGGATGAACAGGTCGGGGAAAGTCCCGGCGTGGAGAATCTCGGATGTTCTTGCGGGGTAGGGCTGTACGACCATTCGGATGCTGGCGCTGTGTTCGAGGATTGTCCGCAAGCCCAACCACACGAGACAATATGGGCTCAGTATCGCGATTGTGAGGGGTGGTATGGGGGGATTCATCTGTGTGTGTTAAGTCGAAAGTGGAAAATTGGCGAGCTACATGGAAAAAGAATATGGCCTTGCCTTTATGTCATTTGACAAACACGAGGGCCTACAACGGTTCGTATAAATACATGAGATGAGTACATTTGGCCACCGTCAACATGGCCCTAGTGGATAGCTAATATGCCCCTAGGAGATCTAATTAGACGAGAGTTTCCGGGATAGTGACACAGTATCGGCGGAACATCCTCGGGCCCGGCATAGCAGACTATCTCAA
>NZ_JBLYIG010000581.1:0-2127 GCF_049222245.1 Nitrospira sp. BLG_2
CGGGGGCATAGGAGAGCCTGGCCTCGACAGAGATCGGCGTGCCTACGCCCATTGCGTGCGAAGCATTTTGAGGGGAGAGGCCGAAAACTAGCCGTGTCGACCCTTGACAGTCAAGACAGTTGCTGACCCTATATTCTGCCCGACCCTATATTCTGCCCCTGGTGAAGCTCTCCGTCCACGCGATCAACGGAGCGCCACAGTTTCGGAGTCTCTATTATCGGGTGGCGAAGAAGCATGGCCGAAACGTGGGCCGGGTGGCGGTGGCGCGGGCCATGTTGAAGACGATCTATGCGAGGGTCACGAAGCAGGAGGCGTTTCGCCCGCTCGAGCGGGCGAAGGGTACCCCCGGTCAGCGCCCTGGGGTCATGGTCGGCTGACCGCACGCGGTGAGCCAGATCCGAAATGCCTGATTGCGCGACCGAGGTCCCATTTCATCCTGGGCTATCGAGCCCGCATACGTGACTGACATCCTAGTCCACGGACAGGCCCGTCCCGTGAGACTCGTGAAAGAACCTGATCGCGAACGGGCGAGGTGCGGCCACTTGACAAACTTTTTCATACGTGACCCCGAACAGATCCTGACCCCGAACAGATCTGACGTGTTGCTTTTTACTGATGGTCCGAATTTTGGCTTCAAGGCTGGAATGGCTATGGGACAGATCGTCGCTTCCCGGAATCTTGGCCCTGCCTCTGTTCCTAGTGTGGAGACTCGGATCGATGGCGGACAAGCTTCCGGGATGGGTAAAGCCTTCAACGCTTACTGTTTCATGCTGCTTGCCGTTTGGTACTTCTTTTTGCGATCGCGAAGAATTTCCTGCCGAGCTTCATCGCCGGTTATGAAGCTGGTAGGTTGTCTGTTCCCCAGCGGTAACGAAAGAAACAGCGGGGGTGAATCAATGCTGTTCCCCGTGCTTTGCTACCAGACCCCATACCTATTTGACAAGCTTACAGCATGACCAAATGACTTACAGCTATTTGCAAGTGACAACGCTGGTGCTTACTTGCGAATCTGCATTATTTCTGCTCAAAGGCAATTTTTGGCTCACACCTCAAGCTATTGCAGTTTTATCTCAACCGTTTTGGGACAACAATCCGTTCATTGTTGAATCACTCGCAAATCAGTATGGGGACACTCGGATTGGAGCAATCCTCCTGATTCTCGCTTTCCTGGTCCAAATTATTGCTCTCGGAAGAGGTCCAATGATCGATGACATTGGACCAACTCCAAAATGGATCCTCATGTCTTCACTGATCGCGGGTGCGGCTATTTTCTTAGTTTGTTGGTGGACATCCTATACAATCTCCGACCATATAAGCAGCGACGTTAGGAAAATATTCTCTGATATCCGAGCGCGCGAATCCACTCCCTAGGAGCCGTTGAGGTCGGCAAACGGGAGTCATTCCCGAGCCGATTCAATTCTAAGAGTTGATCGCTGTGGCTGTTCCTCTTTCACCATGGTAGAGACTTCCAGTCGCCAAGCAAGTTCTGGCTTCTCGCCCTTACCCATCAAGGCCAGCGGGGGAAATCTCGACTGCGCCTATCGAACGAGCACCGCCGGATAAGGACCATTCAAATTGATCCGGTGTGCTTACTGCCGGCACAAGCGATTATCCCAGCCGATTCCGCCGTCTGAGATGCGCCCAGCTTTGGGCGTGAGTCTTGGCTTTGCTTTGGTCAAAAGTTTGCTCCCGAGCTTCCGCTATTTGAGCGAGTGCTCGATCGACTTCCTCTTCGGCTTTCCCTTCTCGGGCGCTTATCCGGTCTGATTTCCTCATATTTTCATCGGCTGGAACGGATGCGCGGTGAGGGGACAGAGCCATGGCAGGAGTTGCCGAGGCGATAGCGCCACCAATCGCGATCGCACCGCCATGCGCCGCCGCCCCGCAGTGTTATAGGAGCACTCGGCTAGACAGAAAAACTCGCAAGAGCCGTCCAGGTTCGCTGCATGATGGCGTGACCGAACCCGTGCACCGTTCGTCAGCCGGCCACCTTTAGTCTTCCAGCGTCGAAATATCCCCCGCGTACGGGCCTTGGCCTCAGAAGGTGATTCAGCAAGTGCCCGTGACTCCACCGGCGGCTTCACGATAGTTGCATTTTTGCAATTGTTGTCGGATAGTGAATGTTAG
>NZ_JBLYIG010000582.1:0-2345 GCF_049222245.1 Nitrospira sp. BLG_2
GTGCGGGCGTGCTCGACATCACCTGCGCTCCCAAGGGCATACTCGAAGCCTATCGATATGATAGCTGCAATCAGAAAGCCGGAAAAGCCGATCAAAATCCAGCCTCGTATTGCAAAGAAACGCGGTCGGCCATCCCTCTCCGTCGGCATCAAATGATATGACGTCGGCAGATCTTGGAAGACGAGTAGCGCTGTCGGATGAATGATCAATTCCAGCCACACGATGTGAATCGGTAGGTATAGCAGTGGATGGCCCACTAAAGGGATAGCCGCCGCGCTCAATACCAGCGGAATGTGGATCATCAACAGGTAAGCGAAAGACAGCCGCAAATTCCGGAACAGCTGCTGGCCTTCTGCAATTGCCCCTACGATGGTTCGAAAATTGTCGTCAAGCAGTACGATCGCGGCGACTTCACGCGCGCTTTGGGTGCCGCGCTCGCCCATTGCGATACCGATATCCGCGGTTTGCAGGGCGGGAACATCATTGACCCCATCACCTGTGACCGCGACGATTTCACCAGACCTCTGGAGGGCGCGGACGAGTAGAAGCTTCTGGGAGGGCGTCGCGCGTGCAATGACGTCGATCTCACGCAGGGCTTCTGCTCTAGGACCGCTGCCATCTCCATCCAGCGTTTCTGCCAAGGCGACAACAGGCCGCCCACCGCGCAGGCCGATATCGCGTGCAATCGCCTCGGCGGTAGCCGGATGATCGCCCGTGATCATGATGACGCGGATGCCAGCCTGCCGACAGGCCGTCACCGCGTCTTGGACGCCCTCGCGAATGGGATCCTCAAGCGCAAGGAGCCCACGCAACGTATAGCCGCTATTGGGCTCCGGCTCTGACGCAGTGGCAAGATCCAGTGCCTTAGTGGCAGCAGCAATTACCTTATGGCCGCTGGATGCATAGGCAGTGACTTGCCTGCGCCATTCGCCAAGCAATGTCGGTGCCTCGACGCACATGTCGAACACCGTCTCCGGCGCACCCTTGACAACAGCCATTCGTGAGCCGTCTGCCAACCTAACAATTGCCGTCTCGCGCCGCCGATCTTCGGTAAAGGGAAACGCGGCTAGGCGCTCAATAGAATCAGCTTCCGGCGAAGCGCTGATCAGGGCGACATCGAGCGGATCCCCGCTGTCGGCGCGCGCAGCTGCTGCGGCCCAGAACGCAAGTCGCTCAGGTGACGTGTTCTCCACCGGGACACGGTGTGAAAGCGCCAACTTGCCCTCAGTGAGCGTTCCAGTCTTGTCAGTGCAAATACAAGTCACGCGCCCAATGTTCTCCACTGCAACAGCACGCCGCACCAACGCTTGGCGTCGAGCCAATCGATAAACACCGACACCGAGGAAGAATGTAAAGACCACCGGAAACTCTTCCGGAAGCGCTGCAACGGCGAGCGTCACTGCGCTCAGGAAGGCATCGACGAGGCCATGGCCCTGCATCAAGCGGATCGCTGCCAACGCCACGCACATCACAAGCGCCGCCATGAGCATGAAGGCCACCAAGTGACCAACGGCGATCTGGAGCGGAGTGCGGGTATGGCCTCCTATGAGAGTCGATCGGGCAATTTCACCATAGAGCGTCTCACCTCCGGTGCTGATGATGCGCACCCTTGCCTGCCCCGTAAGGAGCCGCGTACCGGCAAACACCCAATGCCTGGCCTCAGCAGAGCGAAGCGCAGCGGATATCCGCAAGATCGGCTGTTTTCGGACCGGATAGGCCTCGCCAGTCAAAGACGATTCGTCTACTTGAAGTTCGGCGCCCAAAACAATCAGCCCGTCCGCGGGAAAAGGCTCGCCCGTGGCGACTTCAACGAGATCACCCGGAACAACTTCGCGCGCGGAAACAGTGACTGCAGCCCCGTCGCGAAAGACGGTGGCACGCGCCGCAAGGCGCTTCGCAAGACCCTGGGTTGAGGCCTGTGTGCGGCGGTGGAGATAGGCGTCCATACCAACCAGCGGTATGAGAGCCACCACCAGAATTGCTGCTTCCGTATAATCACCAAGTAAAGTAAACAGGGCGCTGACGCCGACAAGGAACCAGATCATGGGATCGCGCGCCGTATCACGAACCAGATCGATCCATGTCGAGGGTGCCGCAACGAGAATGTCGTTGAAACCGAAGCGCGCGCGACGGTCAGCAACCTCAGCGACCGTCAGTTGGCGATTTACATCGTGAAGACCGATGAGGCGATCAATTGGGACGGGGCAATTTAGCATACGCGGGAGCTGCTCTTATCCGACAAGCGATTGAAAGAAACTGTCTGTTTCAGACGGTATGCTTCTGAAATGCGAATGCTGTCATAACCAATTTTTTCTGCGTTCGCAGTTACGCTTGCGCTTTCGCTT
>NZ_JBLYIG010000583.1:0-3853 GCF_049222245.1 Nitrospira sp. BLG_2
TCGGATTGCCCAAGAGTCATCTTGCAGCGCTTCGATCATTGGGTCGACGACGGAGGGGCCCATCCGTACCACCGCACTGCTCGCTGCCTCTCGAATCACCGCATCTTCATCGGCCATCAGGTCGATCAATCTGGGAAGTGCCTGTGGACCGGTCTGACCAAGGCCTGCGATTGCGTGCTCGCGCAACGCTTCATTTTCGTCATGCAATGCTTGTATGAGTTGCTCGATTCGCCCGGACGCACCCTGTTCAGTCATTCTCATGGTCCTCTTCACGGGATTGGGTTTCCATGGCCGTGATGGCTTCGAGCTTGTCGGCGATCAAGCCGGCATTATAAGCCACGAGTCCGTCACGATCCGTACGGAGCCGGTCAAAGAGTTCCTTGTGTGGGCGCAAGACTCCTGCTTCCTTGATTTTGGCCAGAGCCTCCATCGCATAGACGCGCAGCGGGCGGATGGGAATGGCCGCAAGATAGAGCTGAGTCGGTCGCGCATCGCCGATCAATCCAAGCGCCTTGATCGCCAACTCTTTGACACCGGTATCCTTGTCTTGTTCCAGCCTCTTCATCAATGGTTCTACGGCTCGCACGTCGCCGATTTTCCCCAGTAAGTCAGCCGCCGCCTCCCGCACGAGCCAGTCGTCGTCTTCCAGGTACTCGATGAGGATTTCCACGCTCGGCCGTCCGATCCCGAGAAGGTGGATGACCGTCGCCATGCGCGCTTCTTCGCGCTCGCTGGCTCCTTCGACCTCCCGCAGCGCATTGAACGTCTCATCGATTCGTTCGCGGATTGCGCTCAGCTTCTTCAATGTTCCGACTGCGATGTCCCGGACGGCGGGCTGGCCGATCGCATCGATGAATGCATCGACGGAACGGGGATCCAATAATTGATCGAGCATCAATGCCGCCGCGATTTGCACATCCTGGTCTGGATGCTTGAGCATTTCGCATAGGGGAAAGATGGAAGTAGGAATCGCTCCGATCAAGTGAGTCAATACCTCTCGGGTCGCTCCCTCCGATATGTTCGGCAACAACGAAACCAGCGCACGCGCCGTGTCCGTGTCGAGCACGCCCGCCATCTGTTCAAGGGCCGCCGCCCCCGCGTTTCGGACAGCCGCCTCATCATGTTCGAGGAGTTTGACAAGGGCAACCCCGGCCTGCGGATCTTTGATGCGGGCTAACATTGCCGCCGCTTCTCTTTTCAACTCGGGGGGGCCGGACCGTAAAGCCTCGATGAGCGCCTGGACCGAACGAGGACCGCCGGCCACACAGGCCGCCGTCGCTCGCATACGGCGCCAATCCTCTTCATGGATCAGTTCAGAGACCAGCGTTTCTATCGTTTCTTTCGGCATGACTTCAGTATCAGAATGGCCTAATGCTGAGGCTAATGTGTGCCGGTCCGTGACCTGCCGGTTCTCCATCCTGCCGACGCCAACGTTTCACGGACGTGAAACAGCAGGTTTTCATCGCGAGGTTCGTTCAGCATCGGAAGCAAAAATGGAATCACCTTCGCCCCGAATTTGGCCAGTGCCGCCGCCGCTTCGGCTCGCGTGAAGGTCTGGTGCAGTGCCGCGAGGAGCGAAGGGATTGCCATTTCGTCGCCGATTAGGCCGAGCGCTCGCGCCGCCGCGCCTTGCGTCATGACTTCTTCATTCCACTGGTCCCCGCAGCCGGCCACTGTCCGCATCGCAGGCGGAGGGCCGGCTCCCGAGAGGACGTCGATCAGCACTGGAGCAGCGCGTGGATCACCGATCCGACCGAGCGCCTCGACCGCCAATGTCCGCAATCCGGGCTCACGCATCGCCGTGCATAAATACTCGACCGCTTGGGGGTCACCGATCTCGCCGAGGGCCCGTATTGCATCTTCGCGAACCGCGGAATCCTGATCGTTGAACAACACCGACAGTAGCGACTCCACAGCCTGTTTCGATTTAGCCTTCCCCAACGATTCCACCGCATGGAGACGAACAAGCCAGTCCTCATGTTGCAATGCCTTCAAGAGGGACGGAATCGCGGCGTCGCCGACGGCGGCTAGGGCGGCAGCCGCTTCCTCACGAACCGCTTTGACCTTGTCCTGAAGCAGTGGAATGAGCGACTCAACCGAGTCTGCGCTCCGTACCCGACCCAGAGCCTTGGCCGCGTGCATCCGGACGATCCAATCGCCGCTAAGCAATGCCTTGATGAGCGGAGCAAGCACCCGCTCATCGGCAATGGTGGTCAGGATTGCCGACGCTGATTCTTGGACCGAAAGATCTGCTTCAGCGAGGCAGGTTCCCACCGTCTCGACGGCCGGCGCTCCGATCGCGCGCAACGCTTCAATCGCCGCTTCTCGCACGGAGCGATCCTCGTCCCGAAGGAGAGAAACCAGAGGAACGACCGCGCGCGGATCTTTGAAGGTACCGAGCAGGTCGGCCGCTTCACCACGGATGGCCCAATCCTCGTCCCTGAGCGCCGCGATCTGTTCTGCGACCACATCGGTCATGCTGTTGTCCATTCGTGCAGGATTCAGCGGTTCACTTCAGAATAAATGTCTTCATGGCGACCGGATGGCGGGTGTGAGCCTGGTTGCAGGGGGTCAATTAGCCAAGTCGCCGGACGGGCCAAAGCGTCCGGTTTTTCCTAACGGCCGATCGACGCGCAGATTGTCGGCCTGGCTTGAGCTGATTTCCACCACTTCATCAGGAGGCGTCCATCCGAGCTTTTCCAACGTATCGAGCGTAATCTGCTTCAAGGCGTCTTTTGCCGTCAGCCGAACGGATGCATATGAAAGCACTCGTTCTTTTTCGGCTTCGACTTCAGATGCTTTGGGGTCATAGAGGAAGGCAATCAACGGTTCGATGGCCGCATCCCCGATCACCGCCAGAGCCGCCGCGGCCTTTTCCCGCAAGACCCCGTCTTTCAGCAACATGATCAAATCCGGAATCACACGGGGATTGCGAAACTGACCGAGGGCAGTGGCGGCGGCTTCCTTGATGAACGCATCTTCACTGACGATGCACCCCGGCGTTGGCGAGCCCTCCTGCTTGATGCCCTTGCCTTTCAAGGCGTCCAACACCGCTGGGAGGGCGCGTGAATCACCGATCATGCCGAGTGAGGCAATGGCATGCCGCTTCACGGCTCCGTCCTTCATGGCTTCCACCAGGGCATCGATGGCCCGGGAGTCACCGATCATGCCTAATGCAATCGTCGCGTCCTCGCGAACGGCTCGATCAGGATCCTTCAAAGCGGCGATCAAAGCGTCCACGACCTTTGCGTCTCGTACCCAAGACCTGCCGATTTGATAGTCGGTGGTCATCCCGCCCAACGCGCGGGCCGCGTGGCATCGAACCACAAAGTCTTTGTCCTTGAGACTGTCGATCAGCGGATCGACCGAAGGATGTCCGATGTAGACCAGAGCCGTTCCGGCCGTCTCGCGCACGATTTTAGAAGAATCCCGAAACAGCTTGATCAGGGCCGGAACGGCTTTCGGATCGGCGATTCTGCCCAAGGCTTCAGCTGCCGCGCTCTTGACGGCTCCGTCCCGGTCGCGGCAGGCTCCGATCAGCGCGTCGACGGCTCGTGAGTCCCTGATCTTGCCGGCCGCCTTGGCGGCGTGTTCCCGCACGCGCCAACGCTCATCTTTCATGGCAGTCACCAGGCGATCAAGCACGATAGGACCCATCTTCGCCGCGGCTTCGACCGCGTGATCGCGAACTTCCATGATGGAATCGTTAAAAAGGCTGATCAGGGCTTCGACCGCTTTCGGCCCGCCGATTTTCGCGATACCGCGGCCGGCATGAGCCCGCACGGACCAGAAGTCATCGTTGCAGGCGCCGATCAGGGCGTCCAAGGTCGTCGGATCGCCCATGTCGGCGAGC
>NZ_JBLYIG010000584.1:0-8326 GCF_049222245.1 Nitrospira sp. BLG_2
GGTCTTTGTTCATCGTCGCGCTGATCTGGTGTGCATCGACCCTGCCCGTATGGCCACCCACCTCCGAAGACCGAGCGAACTGTCGGACTGGTGTCGGCCAGAAAGGTTCGGACAGTTCTGCTGAAAACTGCGACCTACCGCAACCGGTCCCGGAACCGACGCCCAATCAGAGTGAGTTCAGCCTTACGCCAGTCTCACAAGCTGAAGGCCTGAGCGAGTACCAGAGTCCTCCCGCTTCATCCACCCCTAATCCCGATCGGCTCGCACCCCAGAATAATCACGACCAAGACACACGGCTCAAATCTGCAAGTCCGACCGATCGTTCCTCTGATCGTAAAGTGGCATCTTCAAGTAGCGAGAAATCAGCATCCAGTCAGTCGGCCGCAAAACCTCCTAAAAATCCTGATGTCGACCAACGCCTAGCCGAACAGGGCGATGCATTTGCCCAGTATCGCCTCGGCCGTTTCTACGCACAGCAAAACGGGAAACAGGCACCGGAATCCGTGCGTTGGTATAAGAAATCTTCTGAAGGTCTGCGCCGACTGGCGGAAACCGGCAATGGACAAGCGATGTATGTCCTCGGGGTCATGTACGCCTATGGACGTGGAGTGGCGAGGGATAGGGAGCAGGCGCGGCGCTGGCTGGCACAAGCGGTTGCGCACAAGATTATGGCGGCCCAGCCGGTCCTCGCTAGCCTGGAGAATCAAAAGAGCGGCAGCTCCAACCAGCAGACTAGCGGAGAGGGCAAAAGGTGATGGCCAAGCAAAAACGAGCGGCTCACAATTCAGAACTCCTCATGTGATTTTCTCGGATTCCATTGCCGGATAGAAGGAGTCCGATTTCACCATTTCTCCCGTCACGACTCCCCTTTGACGGCAGAGTTATACTCGATGACATACAGGAATCGCGCCAATGTTCCGCGTTCCGCGTGATCCTTGAACCAGCCGTTTTCCGCGATGCGCGCGTCGGCGAGAAATACATTTCCTTCGGCGGCAAAATCCGCATACAGTGACCGGGAATAGTCATAGTTCTTTACCCAGTGGTTACGGACGTTCGGGGTAAAGTCGTGTTGTTGGTACGGCAGGGATAACGTTTTCAGGACCTGGGCCAGGCGAGTATGGCCTGGTTTCAAAATATCTTCCGCCTCTCCATCCTCTTTCACCTGAATCGCGGCCACAATCATTCGTCCCCCAGGTTTCAATTTGGCGTGGATTTTCTTGATGGTGGCGTCATAGTCGCCCATGAAATAGATGCAGTCCACTGCGACAATGGTGTCGTATCCTTCACCGGGAATTTCATCGGCGATCAGGTCCACGCACTGGAAGGTCGGCCTGTCGGCCTTGGATTGAGCGCGTTGACGGGCCTGAGCGATGGCCACGTCCGAATAATCGATTCCCAGAATCGAACAGCCGCTATTCTGAGCCAGATACTCGGTGATGCGGCCGTTGGAACAGCCGATTTCAAGGACCTTCTCGCCTGGTTTCAACAGCGAGGCCAGGAATTCCATTTCTTCCACATCCATCATGCCGTGCTGACAGAGATCGCCTCCGTAAACCTCCTCGCAAAAACGGGCATGCGTGGGACTCTCGTAGGCGCGCTTGAAGTATTCGTTGTACCAAGCCTTGGAAAACATCTTGTCCTGGCCCATACCGCCGGTATGAGTCAGAAGTTGATCCATGCTTTTATCCATTCTTGCGTCCTTCTCCGATGTTCTTGTCTATGTCTCTAGGAACAAGAATCTGGCGCCACTCCGTCTTCGCGAACAATCGCGAAGACGGTTTCCTATCACCAAGCGGTACTGATGTTTCGACTACTGCGTGGGACGGAGCGATTCCCTATCGAACAAATCCAGATGCTCTTTTACTTCTCCTTGACGCTCTTAAGCAGATTGGGCGGCGGCCCGATCGGCTCGAAATGTTTCAGTAACGGAACCTGGTCTTTGCGAACCGACATAATATCGTGATTGAGTGAACCGTATGGTCCATGGCTGCCTACAAATGTTTTGCCATCAGGGGTAAAGGTCCAACACATGTCCTCCCCGGCTGTGTTGATGGTATCACCGAGGTTCAGTGGCTCTTGCCATTCGCCTTTTGGATTCTGGTAGGAAATCCACATATCATGTCCTCCCCGCGAGCCCATGTCCGTACGCGTACTGGTAACGATGAGGCTCTTCCCATCCTTTGACAGACCGGTCCAGTGCATATGATCACGGTAAGGGGAATTGATCCGTGGTCCCAGGCTCTCCGGTTTCTGCCACACACCGTCTTTCTTCTCGACTTTCCAGATATCGCTGTCTTGTGTAACTCCGGGTTGCTGATAATTGAAGTAGATGAGACTATCGGACGCAATGATCGGACAATGCTCCTCGCCGGTCGCAGTATTGATGTGTGGGAGTTCCGGAACGTCGTTCCAATTCTTGGCCGGCTGCCAGACACCGTTGATCTTCTGTGTCACATAGAGATCGCCGGTCGAGAGGTTGCCCGGCTCGTATCTCGTGAAATAGATAACATTGCCGTCATCCGAGAGGCTCGGTTCCAGCTCCCACGCCGACGTATTGATATTCGGTCCGACAGTGGGATCGATGCCCGGTCCCAAATGAATCGGGGCTTGCCACTCGCCGTTCACATTGTGGGACATCCAGATATCGAAGTTGTAGGGAACTCCCGGCGAGGGGATGCTTCCTTGCCGTCCCGAGACAAAGATGACGGTCTTCCCATCGGCGCTATAGGTCATTTCGATCTCCGAGTCCGAGGAGTTAATGGGCTCCCCCATACTTTTTGATAGCGAAGAACTCATATTCGCATGTCCGCTATGCGGCATGTCCATGCCGGACATCGCCCATGTCACGGGAGGGAAAAGCAGGAGTGTAAGCAAGACAAATCCGGAATGCGGACGACAGGGGTTCGTATTCATCACAATCTCCGTATTATTATGGAATATCCAGGGCCGCTAGGCATTGCTTAGTTTCTACTGGAATGATGGAGGACATATTAGACGATCATGAAGTTTTCTTCATCGTGTCCCAACCCGTGCCGCCGCTATCATCGCCTATATTGCTGAGCAAAACGGACTGTCTCTATCTGACCGAGCCAAGGCGGACGCGACGGCTCCGACGATCGGTCCGTGAGAGCCGCCACGCTCTTGAATCTCCGCCAGGATCGGGGCTCTTTCAATCATCCCGATTGATGGCGATTTGGCCGAACCGCCATGCCACTCCATCACGACAGTCAGTCCTCAATCTTCTCAAATCCATGCGTCGCCTTTTATCCTAGCGGGATTCAATGTGGATGGATACCGGCACCGGATTCGACACGATATCGAACACGGGAGAAAACTTCGTCAGCTCCTCCAAATCTTTTGCTGTCGCGTCCGACTTTACGGTGAAGCTGGCCCGGATCTGTTTATACCCGCGCCGGACTTGATCTGAGAGTCCGAGGAAGCCCTGCAAGTCGAGATCGCCCTCTAGTTTCGATTCGATCGATTCGATATGAATTCCGCGGGCGGCGGCATGGTAGACCAGCGAGGTCGTCAGGCAAGCGGCCAGCGCGTGGAGGACGAACTCAACCGGATTCGCGCCCTGGTCTTTTCCGAGCAGCACATGTGGCTCGTCGGCATCGAGCTCGAACGGTTTCGTCCTTGTCGTATCTTCCTGGCCTGCACAATAGAACCCTTTGATCGCCGAGCGATTGTGGCCGCCGCTGATCCAGCGGTTGACGGCTCGGAACTGCGAAGTTCCCAAACTTGGATTCTGCTGGACTGCTTGAACGGTCTGACCCAACCGCTCCACATCGACACCATTGATGACTCTACCCATCGTTGCCTGTGACATATCTTTTCCTCCTGTACGATATTGGTTAATGAGGCATTGCCGAAAGAAAAGCCGGTCGGCACTCCGGCATATCATTTCCAGTTCATCCATTCGACATGGCGGTCTGGCGCCGCATGAACGCCATCCCCTCCTGACACTCATTGCTGCATCAACGGACTCTCGCTACAGCAGCATTGATGCCACGCCACTCAACATGAGGCCGCCCGATAATTTTCAATGAGTTATGGTCAGAACGCCGAGAATGGCGCTTCATGAGGCATCACGACTCGTGAAATCTCATGAGTGTAATGGTGAGATTTCGCAAAGCCAAAATGTTCTTACGGGAAGCAAGGTCCGAAGTGTCAGGGAGAAAAGTCAATGTACGATCGGTTTCTGAATCCTGAGCACTCTCATACGCGATGAAAGAGTAGAGGCATTGATGCCAAGCAGCTTCGCCGCACCATGTTCACCCGAAACCTTCCACTTAGTGGCTTCCAGCGCACGGAGGAGATTACGGCGTTCCAATTCTTCGAGCTCTTTGGCAGTGTGAATCGCCCGTGGCGCTGGTTCGCCGGGCAAGTCGGCTCGGGGCGATTGTGCCATCGGTTCAAATAATGCCCGTGTGAGGTTCAACCGGCCATCGGCGGCCGTAATCACGGCACGCTCTATGACGTTCTGCAATTCGCGCACATTGCCCGGCCAACCATAGTTCTTCAGCTGTCGTGCCTCGTCAGGGTTCAGCGGCATGATGGTGCGCCGCATTTTTGCGGCGAACCGCTGCGCAAACACCGACGCCAGACGCACCACGTCGTCGCCACGCTCGCGCAAGGACGGCAGGCGGAGCGGAAAGACGTTGAGCCGATAGAACAGGTCTTCCCGAAACTTCCCCTCACTGACGAACTTTGGCAAATCGCGGTTGGTCGCGGCCAGCACCCGCACATTTACTTTCCTGGTCGAGGCACTGCCGATCGGATCGAACTCGCCTTCTTGGAGCACTCGTAGCAGCTTAGCCTGCAGATCGACGGGAAGGTCTCCGATTTCATCAAGGAAGATGGTGCCTCTGTCGGCCAGCGCAAAGCGGCCCTCTCTTCTCTTCGTCGCCCCGGTGAAGGCACCCGCTTCATGACCAAACAATTCGCTCTCGATCAATGTGGCCGGGATCGCGGCGCAATTGACAGTGACCAGCGGCCGCTCCCGGCGAGCGCTGGCCTCGTGGATGGCACGGGCGACGAGTTCCTTGCCGGTACCGGTTTCTCCGGTGATCAGCACGGTCGCATCGGTCTTCGCAACTTGCGCAATGTCCTGGAGCACCAGCAGAAATGCCGGACTTTCTCCGAGCAAGGCACCCTCTTGGTGGAGCGCATGCAATTCTTCGCGCAGCAGTTCCGTTTCCGCCGTCAGCGATTGGATCTTCTCCTCCGCTTCCACCCGATCGTGAATATTACGAAGAATGAGGGTCGTGAATTTTCGCCGATGCAGTTCGAAACGGGACACCGTCGCCTCAGCCGGAAACGTTCGGCCGTCGGCGCGGCGCGCGGTAAGTCCTCCTGGAATCCATCTCGATTGCTGCCCCTCCGGACGCTCGTCGAGCTCGGCGATCAACGTTTGCAACCTCGCCAGGTCCTCCCGGTTCACGAATCGCGAAAAACCGCGGTTGATCATTTCGTCCGCCTGACAGAGAAACGTTTTCTCCGCCGCAGGATTGGCACGGGTAATCTGGAGTCGATCGTCTAATTCGATGATCGCGTCCATGGCGCTGGACAGAAGTCGGCCGACCTTTTCTTCCCGCTCACGGACCGCGGCTTCCACCCGCGTACGCTGAAGTTCGGCTGCCGCTCGCGCGGCGAAGATCTGAAAGATCGCATGAACTCGCGGCTCTTCAGGAATCGGCCGTCGGTCGATCACGGCCATGTGCCCCAGTATCCCGCCGTCTATGTCTTGGAGCGGCATGCCCATATAGCTGACGGCCCCGGCTTCCTTCAATTCTTCGTCATGGGGGTAAATCTCAAGAATCCGATCCGGAAAATGGACCAGTTTGGCCGTATCAATCACGCGCTCACAGGGAGTTCCGGCAATATCCACTTCGTAGTTCCCGATCCACCGGCCGTCCATCCAAAAGGCGAGCGCCCGCAGACGACGCGTCTCGAAAAAGTATTCCGTGACCCATGCGCCGTGGGTTCCAAGAGCCTTAGCAAGGTTTTGGACCAGTGCTGCGAAAAACTGCTGCCCGGTTTCCGTTGCGGTGCCTTCGAGGATCGCGCGCAAGGCAACGTCGGTTTGAAGATCCTGAAGAGGTGTGGAGTGATCAGACGGAGGAGATGTCATGAGGCGAAAGTATGGGACGGGACGCGAGACAGATGCAAGAGGCAAGAGGAGGAACGATCGGAAAAGTTTAGTTGCACGTCGTAATGCGAACTCGATATGATGCGCTTCACCATGGACAGTGTGACTCGCATCAAGACCAAAACGCCTGTTCCCTACAAGCTGACCCACGTCGAGACGGATACCCATGACACGAAGACGTTCCGTTTCGAGCTTCCTGCCGATGCCACGCTGGATATGCTGCCCGGCGATTTTCTCTATGTGCATGCCGAGATCAACGGTAAGCAAGCCAAGCGGCCCTACACTCCCTCGTCGCTTGTCGGGACCACGGGATTCTTCGAGCTGACAGTCAAACGCTATGACGCCGGTTCCGTCTCGAAGCACCTGCATGATCGGAAGATCGGAGATACGGTGTCGATGAGCGGGCCGAATACCGGAGGGCATTGGGTTGATGGAATGGCAAAGCGAGTCGGATTTGTAGCGGGAGGCACCGGGATTACCCCGATGATCTCCATCATTCGTTGGATTTTGATCAACAAGATCGATGCAGAATTATTCCTGCTCTTTGCCAACAAGACCGAATCGGACATCATCTTCCGACGGGAGTGGGAACGCCATGTCCGAGACTATCCGAACTTTCATTGTCACCATGTCTTGGAACAGCCGCCTCCCGATTGGGAAGGTAGCGTGGGGCGCGTCACTCCTGAAATTCTCCGGGACCATCTTCCAAGTCCAGCTCCCGACACCTGTGTGTTTCTTTGCGGTCCCCCGCCGATGGTCGATTCATTGGAAACCGTGCTGAAAGAACTGGGCTATTCCCAGCAAGCCATTCTTCTTCCCTAATTCTCCCCCTGAGGAACTTCCTAGTTCTCATCCTCTTCGTTATCCGACTACCTTAAAACCAACCGTGCCGTAGTCGGTTGAGATGTATGTTCTGCACAATGCTTGAAGAATGCCTCAAAATATAGTCGCGTGCTTCGCACTTGATCATGGTCACATGACAAGGACTAAGCGGAATAATACGTCATCGCATCTTGACATAAGCGCGTCTTGGCACCTGCTTGAACCTGAATTCATCGACAGACCGTACGTATTCTAAAGGCGTAGTTCGCCTATTCGATGACGAATCTCAGGTCATAGTCCAAAGGAGGTCATTATGTCTGAGGGCAGTCTCGTCTCGCGGGCAACCCGAAAGATCACAGGCAAGGTGCTGAGCCATGGCATTCGGCGATTGGCGGAAAGAGTCCGGTCCAACGGCGGGCAGCCGCTCGACCTCATTCTACCGGACGGTTCCCGCCTCAATTTCGGTCAGGAACCTCGCGTGGTGCTCGCAATCCGCGATCCGAACTTGCTGCCGGCATTAACCCATCCCACACTTGGATCGCTCGGCGAGGCATTCGTCGACGGACGCATCGATATCGACGGCGACATCATATCCGTGATCGCCAGCGCCGAGCGCCTGGTGGCGGTCGGCGGCTCGCCGGCGACGGCACGAATCCCCGCTTCGTCGGCATGCCATACTTGCCAACAGGATCTCGACGACATTAAACATCACTACGACGTGAGCAACGATTTTTATCGGCTCTGGCTGGATGACCGCATGGTCTATTCTTGCGCGTATTTTCAGCCCGGAAACGAAACGATCGACGCCGCGCAAGAAGCCAAGCTCGATCACATTTGCCGCAAGCTACGCCTTCAGCCCGGTGAACGGTTCCTCGACATCGGCTGCGGCTGGGGCGGACTGATTGTTCATGCCGCTCAGTGTTACGGGGTACATGCGGTCGGAATCACGCTCTCGGACAATCAGTTTGCTTTGGCCAAGGAGCGCGTCAAAGCAGCAGGCCTTGAACGACAGATCAAAGTACTCCTGCTGGATTATCGCGACGCGCCGGAAAGATTGGGGGAGAGCGCCTTCGACAAAATCTCCAGTATCGGCATGTTTGAGCATGTCGGCCGGAATAATTTTCACCTCTACTTCGATATTGTGCGACGCCTGCTGCGCGATAGAGGGCTGTTTATGAACCACGGCATCACCTCGCCGGATGCCGACGGGCGCACGGTCGGCTCCGGAGTGAGCGGGTTTATGGACAAGTATGTGTTCCCCCATACCGAACTTCCCCATCTTCACACGGTGATCCGTGAGATGGCGAGACAGAACTTTGAGGTCTATGACGTTGAAAGTCTACGACCGCACTA
>NZ_JBLYIG010000585.1:0-1941 GCF_049222245.1 Nitrospira sp. BLG_2
GAAGGAGAGGTCACATGAAAGAGCTTCAGGAGTTACTTGAGGAATTGCCACCCAATCTCCAAAAGGAAGTTTTGGATTTCGCGGAGTTTCTTCTTGAGAAGAGCAAAAAGAGACCTGAAGGGGCGCCACACTTCCAATGGGCGGGAGCGTTGAAGGATCTTGGCGATCAATACACCTCCGTGGAACTGCAACATAAAGCGTCCGACTGGCGAGTCGGTGAGAAATGAATCTTTTCATCGACACCAATATCATCCTGGAGATTATCCTGGGACAGCATCATGACAAAGAGGCTCGCTCCCTGCTCTCGACGACGGATCGCCACCACCTGTTTCTCTCGGATTTTTCCCTTCATTCAATCGGAGTCATTCTGTTCAGGCGAAATCAACCCGATGCGTTCCTTGATTTTTGCTCGGACATGGTTGGGCCAGGGAGGCTGGCTATTATTGGTTTGTCGGTTCAGCATATGAGCCTTGTGGTCCAAGCCTCAAAGCAGTTCCGCCTCGATTTCGATGATGCCTATCAATATGTGACTGCCGACAAACACAATCTGGTCATCGTCAGCTTCGACGCCGACTTCGACAGAACTGAGCGGGGGAGAAAGACTCCTCAAGCAGTTTTGCAAACCTGACCGGCATCTGATGAGCGGCTACGAAGTCCCCGAACCGATCCTCAATTCACCCTTCGACGAACCCACTGAGCATTGGCACATTGCGGAAGGGGAGCAGCCGGAGCGGCGCCCGGATCGCCGTCCGGCGATGTACTTCTATCGAGATCCGAAGGCCAAGCCGGACACGGAAGCCGGTCGCGTCGTCGGCACGGCCATCGAACTGAAGTTGGTGAATCGCATCCGGGCCCAGGTGAAGAAGTGGCGGCTTGAGGGCTACCCCGGCGTGACGAGAACGACGCTGGAGTTGCTGCAGTGGTGGCGGCGCGATGGGCGCGCGCAGCGGCTCTTTTTCGCCCAACTCGATGCGGCGGAAACGATTGTCTTTCTGGCTGAGGCCCGTGCCGACTTCCGGCAAGGCATCGAAATTCCGCAAGAGGAGGTCAGTGAAGAAAAGCGCAAAGACGGCTTCGCCGGCTTTCTCCGGTACGCCTGCAAGATGGCCACGGGCTCCGGCAAGACCACGGTGATGGGCATGTTGGCGGCGTGGAGCATCCTCAATAAGGTCAATGACCGCAGCGATGCCAGATTCTCAGACGTGGTGCTGATCGTCTGCCCCAACGTCACCATCAAAAACCGGCTTCGAGAATTGGACCCTGAAGGAGGCGAGGCGAGTCTCTATCGCTCGCGCGACCTTGTGCCCGCCCATCTGATGCCGTTACTGACGCAAGGAAGGGTTCTTGTTACCAACTGGCATGTCTTTGAACCGCAAGCTATTCAGACCGGCGGGGTCGGCGCGAGAGTGACCAAGGCCGGAGTCGAGGTGCGCACGAAAGAGACCATCACCATCGGTCCGAAGACGACGACGGCTCGGGGAACTCGGTATCTGACTCTTGACGATCTCGAACGGCAAGTGGCGGCCGGTTTGCTCGCGATACTCAGCGAGGAACGAGAGAAGGATGGGGCGCTGAAGAAAGTGACGGTGGAGTCGCGCCGCTATGTGGAAAGCGATACCGCTCTGGTCAACCGTATTCTGGGGCGCGAAGTGGGCGGGAAGCAGAACATCCTGATCATGAACGACGAAGCGCATCACGCGTATCGCATCGTGCGTGAAGAGCGGGATGAGGATGAAGAAGATCTTTTCGGGGACGGTGACGAAGCCGAGGACTTTTTCAAGGAAGCCACTGTGTGGGTCGATGGGCTCGATCGAATTCAGAAACTGCGCGGCATTAATTTCTGCCTTGACGTTTCCGCCACGCCGTATTTTCTCGGTCGGGTCGGTCAGGACACGAACCGGCCGTTTCCATGGGTGGTGAGCGATTTCGGACTGATCGATG
>NZ_JBLYIG010000586.1:0-3762 GCF_049222245.1 Nitrospira sp. BLG_2
ATCAACACGGCGGTTCGGCTGCGGGAGACACGGCCGACGAGTTTGAACACCTCCACCATCTTCTTGCTCTGGCCGATCAACGACGCAGCCCGTGGGCGTTCACTGAACGCGCGCTGCAGCGAGCGATTGTCCTGGATCAAGTGCCGGTACTCGACGGCGTGCGTCATGGTGAGCACGAGTTCTTCGAGATTCACCGGCTTGGTGATGTAATTGTAGGCTCCTTGTTTCATGGCCTGGATCGCCGTGTCGACGGAGCCGAACGCGGTCAACAGCACGATAGGCATCTCTGGCATGGTCTTGCGAAGAAAATCCAGCAGGTCCAGACCGGACAAGGGGGACATGCGGATATCGCTCAAGACGGCATCATACGTCGCTTCATTGGCCTTGCTGAGGGCTTCAACGCCGTCACCCGCCGCATCCACGGCAAAGCCGGCTTGGCTCAAGGCTTCGGTCAACATGTCGCGATTCCGATGGTCGTCATCCACGACGAGGATGGAGGGCACATCACTCATTGACCTCTCCGGATCTCCTGCTTCTTCCAATTTCCGAATAGGCAGACTCACCATGAACTCCGTACCTTGTCCCACGGCGCTCTTTACAGCGAACCGCTCGTTAATGACAGTGTTTTACTTAACCTAAGCACGTGTTATGCCAAAAGCTTGCTCATCCTGATGCGTTACAAACAATACTCGCGATGGATTCCTCCCTACTACTAGAACCTCTTTCCAGAATCAGTATTCCGAAAAGCAATCACTCCTTTCTTCGATCGGCCAACTTGGCACACCTATGCATTAGTGGCACAGGCGGTTCTCCTTCGTCCTCGCAAAATGAATCTAACTGTCATATTTCGTATGACTTCGGTCGGTCTCGAGTTCAGGCAAATACTTTGCACCGTACGTGATGCATGATTGCCCATTAGCAACAGTCATGTCGCCTGAATAAGAGGTTCTCTCATGAAGAAGATCGTGGTCATTGCTCTGCTCATACCGTACTTCCTTGCGGTGATGTCGATCCTCATTGTGCTGGTAGTGGGGATGACGATTCAGCACATATCAACCGATGTCTTCTCGAATATCACGACTTCTGTCACCGCAATCGTCTTGATCTCCTCCCTACAGACGTCAGGACCTAACGCCGGAGTAAAAGAATGAAACAACTAGTCCATATTGCCTTGGGCAGGCCGTACACGTTCGTGGTGCTGGCGATCATTATCGTGGTGTTCGGGGCGATGGCGGTGCTCGAAGCACCGACCGATGTCTTTCCGGTCATTCAGATTCCCGTCAGTTCCGTCGTCTGGGCTTACGACGGACTGATGCCGCAAGATGTTGAAGGACGCATCACGTATGTATTCGAGCGTTTCCTCACCTCGACAGTGGAAGGAATCAAACGTATCCACAGCCAATCTTTCTTCGGCTTCAGTATCATCAACATCTTTCTTCAAGACGGAGTCGATCTGGCCGGTAGCGAGGCCGATATAGCGGCAATCGCACAGACCGCCGTCAAAGCGTTGCCGCCCGATATCTCTCCGCCCATGGTCATGCGTCTGTTCCCGTCTCAAGTGCCCGTGGCCACGTTAAAAGTCACATCCGACTCGCTGACTCCGGCCGAGCTCTATAATCTCTGCATCATGCGAATCCGCCCATTACTGGTCACGATACCGGGAGCGATCCTTCCGCACCCTTACGGTGGCCAAGATATGCAAGTCATGGTCAATCTCGACCAACAAAAATTACTCGCCCGACACCTCTCCCCTTCGGATGTCCATGAGGCGCTCGATAGACAAAACCTGGTACTCCCGGGGGGCGACATGAAAATCAAGTCGACCGACTGGATCGTCTTGACGAACGCTTCTCCACTGAAGATCACGGATTTTGGCGATATTCCGATCAAGCGGGACGGCAATGCCTTCATTCACCTACGCGACGTCGCGTCCGTGCGTCTCGCGGGGCGAGTGCAAACGAACAGCGTGCTGGTAGACGGTCAACAAGCCGTTATCATCGTCGTCATGAAAAGCAGCGAAGCCTCCACGTTGGAGGTCGTCGATGGGATCAGGGAAATGATCCCGCGCATCGAAACCGTCGTCCCGAAAGGGGTACAGGTGAAAATGATCATCGATGCCTCAAGCTTCGTCAAGGAAGCGATTGCGGATGTCGTCCATGAGATGATGATCGCTGCGACGCTGGTCGGCATCATCGTGTTGCTCCTGCTCGGCTCCTGGCGTCCGACGGTGATCGTCCTCACCTCGATCCCGTTATCCATTCTCTGCGCGCTCATCGGACTGCATTGGCTCGGAGAATCGATCAATATCATGACCTTGGGAGGATTGGCCTTGGCCGTCGGCATTCTCGTCGACAATGCCGCCGTCATGATTGAGAATATCGATACCCATCTTGAGACGGGCAAGCCGGTGGAGACTGCAATCCTTGATGCCGCCGGTCAGATCGTACTCCCGACATTCGTCGCCACATTGGCCATTTCAATCGTCTGGGTCCCGCTCTTCCATCTGAGCGGCGTGTCCGGGTGGGTGTTCCCTCCAATGGCGAAAGCGGTCATCATTGCAGTGCTCGCCTCCTTCATTTTGACGTACACCCTGGTGCCGACGATGGCAAAATATATTCTGAAGCCGCACCACGAGCACGGTGGCCGCTCCGAGGGAGAACAGTCACGAAATATCTTTCTACGATTCCAAGGGGCATTCCAACGTCGCTTCGATCAGTTTCGTGACTCGTATACTGCGAAGCTCGAGCAGTCGATCAACCATCGGCGGCGTTTCGTGGCCGTTTCCTTGGCGATCGCAATGGGTTCGCTTGTCCTCTTTTACTACAACGGGCGCGAATTCTTCCCCGAGGTCAAGTCCGGCATCCTGCAGATGCATATGCGGGCCCCCCTCGGTACTCGCATCGAGGCGTCAGGGCGCATCGCGTCACTTGTCGCCACAGATGTCGAAGATATGCTGGCGGGCCAGGTCAAAGACATCATCAGCAATTGCGGTCTACCAGTGGGGGCGCATAACCTTGCCTTCATTCCGACGCCAACGATCGGCTCCCAGGATTGCGACCTGACCATTTCCTTGAAGAATGAAAAGTCGCCGGTGTGGGAGTATCGACAGATTCTCAGCGAGGGTTTGGCTGACCGTTATCCGGGAACCGAATTCACCTTTCAGCCGGCCGATCTGACCGACAAGATTCTTAACTTCGGCTCGCCTTCGCCGATCGATGTGCAGGTGAACGGCCCGGAGCGGTACATTAACTATGAGTTTGCCCAAAAATTAGCGGACAAGTTTCGCCGGATTCCCGGCGCCAGCAATGTGGTGGTCCATCAAACGATGCGCACACCGACCATGCTTGTCGAAGCCAACCGGAGGTTCGCACTCGGCATGGACATGGACCAGACGGCCATCGGGAACAACATGCTGGTGACGACTGCCGGAAGCCAACAGGTCGATCAGAAGTATTGGCTCGATCGCATGACGGGCATGTCCTATCGAATCAATGTCTATACACCGCAACCCCAGCTCACCAGCGTGAAAGATCTGATGACCGTTCCGGTCACTCATGCGAGTGGCGATTCATCGGAAGGCAACGATGTGCAGCTGCTCGGCAACCTAGCCAACATTTCAGCCCTCGGAACCCCGGGCGTGATCACTCACGGGAATATCATGCCGCTCTACGACATCTACGTGTCGAATGAAGGACGTGACCTCGGTTCAGTTCTCGCGGATGTCGAGAAGGTGGTCCATGAGATGAAAGACGAGACACCCCA
>NZ_JBLYIG010000587.1:0-3537 GCF_049222245.1 Nitrospira sp. BLG_2
GCCGAAATTTCCGCTGAACAATTCATCGACCTGCGCTGAAAGACTTGCTCCCTATTTCCCGAGCACGTCCGCATGAACAAACCAGTGCTCTTCCCCGATCCCTCGCGCCCCCTGTCTCCCTGTTTCACCGTCCGGCGCCGCTGCCCAGCGGGCTACGCAGTTGCGCGCGTCCTTCAATGTAGATGGGGCATTGCCGCCGTGGAATCCGGCTAGTGACCGCCGTGCAGGTGGTGGATCTGAAGGGATGTTTCAATCCTCGCCTGTCCTGAGCCCTGCCGAAGGGCCCGCCCTTTCGAGCGGGCGCTACTGTCGCCGGCCTCCGCCCGTTGAGACAAGGAGGGTTTCAATCCTCGCCCACCCGTTCGAGCAGGCGCTACCAAATTGTTCAACTACGAAGCTCCAACCGCAAACTGAGTAACTAACCCGCCAAGCGTCATATTCTCCGCGATGGCGTCGTGGGGGATGAAGACATACCTCCACGGCTTGCCGCCGTTGCTGAGGGCGTGGGTCGTGGCGCGGTTGCACCACAGAACAGCGGCGTCTTTCTTGGCCAAGACTTCCGGTGAGGTCATGTCATTCTTGGCCTTTGGCTCCAGCATGTAAATGCAGTCCGCCGTTTCCGCCACAAAATCTGGTTGGTAGTCATGCTGCGAAATCCCAAGTTTGTAGGAGATTTGAAATTGGCCTGCGGCGGGTCGGAACCACTTCTGAGAATCACGGTCGAGAATTACGGCCAGCCGTCGTTCAGTGTCGGAATCGAACTTCTGAATCGAATAGAGGCCGCGCTGAAATCCGCCAAAGAGTAGCTGTCCAATCCGTCCTCGATCTTCGACCGTCTGACGAAAGTCCTGAATCGACTCGCCGTCTTTGGCTGTGTATGCGCTGGGCTTCAAGCCCATGAAACCCTTGCTCACCACCACATCGTACCCGGTCGCCTTTTCCCACTCGTGCGCCTTCATTTGGGCGTACACAAATGCCGCCAACTGCCTTTGATGGTAGATCAGGACATTTCTGGTGTCGTCTTCCGAGAGGTAAGAGCGAGCATGTTTAACCACCTGGCCGGCCAGGTCGTACAGCAACTCGGCCTGTTCGTCATAGGAAATGTCGTCGTAATCGACGAGCCCGCGAACCACGTAATCCTCCAGCCGTTGTTCCGGCTGCATCTGTCCACCGGAGCTCAGCGTCTCTTGCTGATTGGTCCGTAGGTGCTGGATCAGTAAGTCTCGCTCCACCGGCTGATAGCGGATACTCGAACAGTCCAGCGTGAAGGCATGAAACCCTGTTGTGACCTCTCCTTTCGGCACCACGAGTATGCGGGGAATATCGATGGTCTGTTGCACAACCAGTTGAGCCGTCTTCTTGACCACGGCGGCGATGTTTGGAGCGTCAGCCAAGCCGGGCAAGGCCTGCTGAGCCGGCGTAATCCATGCCTTCACCTCTTCCGCGATCCTCGATTGAACCTCCGGCTTCAAGAGATAGCTCGATGCCGGCAAGTTCTCGCGCTGGATTACCTGATACGTCGCCTGGGCAAGTGCCCTCTCTGCATCGCTCGAAAAGGTTGGAGTCGCGGGAGTGGGTGCGCCGGGCATTCCTGTCGTCTCAATCCCGCTTAGCTGTTCCTCAATTTTCGACTGAGCCACCACCGTGCGGGTCTTTTGAAGGTCAGTTGCCGGGTCCAAAATGACCTGCGTCAAACGAATTGCCGAATCGGGTCTATTCGCCTCATCGATGATTTCCTGGAAGCGATCATGCGCAATGATATTCAGCCGGTCTACCGTACTCACGCCGGTGCGTCTCCCGTAAGGAAGGCGGAGACCACGTCCGATGGACTGTTCAATCAGCGTCCGAGCGTTGGCAGCCCGAAGCGGAACGATCGTGTAGAGGTTCGTCACGTCCCAGCCTTCTTTGAGCATGTTCACGTGAATGACGATCTCGGTCGGCTCGTCCGAACTTTCCACTGCCAATAGACGCTGGACCATTTCGTCTTCTTCCGCGCCGGTCTTGCTGGAATCGACCTGAATGACTTTATCTTTGTACCACCCTTCGAAGAACTGGGGGGACTGAATCAGCTGCATCAACTGCCCGGCGTGGGTCGTATCGCGGGCAATGATGAGCATGAAGGGCTTGACCGTGCGTTGCTCTGTTTGGCGGGCATAGGTCTCCAACTCAACCTTCGTGTTCTCATGAACGCGGACGCCATCTTCGAGCTTGATCTTCTCCAGCTCGGAAGTGCCGAACTGAGCAGGATTGAAATTCTTCTGCGTCACCACCGCCGGTTCTTTCACAAAGCCATCGCCCATTGCCTTGGCCAAGGGGTAGTCATAGATGACGTTCTTGAAGGACACGAGTCCCTTACTCGATTCCACAAATGGCGTCGCAGTCAGTTCCAATCCGAGAACCGGTTTCAATTCATTGATCGCCCTCACCCCTGCCGATGCCCGATAGCGATGCGACTCATCCATGATCAGCACGAGGTCATCGAGGCCTGCCAGGTACTCGAAATAGCTCTGGCCAATGTATTCGGAGAGCCGTTTGATTCGTGGCGCTTTGCCCCCCCGAACTTCCGAATTGATCTTCGAGATATTAAAGATGTTGATATGAACCTCTTGGCCAAACCCTGGGAGAGAGGTCAGACGGGCGGCTACCCCTGATTCATAGTTATTTCCCGTGATGATCGTCGGCGGTTCCGTCGCGAACTCGGCAATTCCGGTGAAGACGTATTTTGGCGTGTTGGGCGTAAAGTCGGTGATCAGCTTGTTGTAGATCGTCAGGTTCGGCGCCAGCACAAAAAAGTGATTGATCCCATGCACCTGATGCAGATAACTGATGAAGGCGCCCATGAGGCGGGTTTTCCCAACACCGGTCGCCAGCGCAAAGCAGAGCGACGGAAACTCGCGCTCAAAGTCAGTGACCGTGGGAAACTCGCTCTTGATCGCAGCCAGGGCTGTAGCCAAATCGGCGTTCTTCTTGGGCGGAACCATCTCCGTGACTCGGTCGAGCATTTCGAGCGACATCCGCTGTGGAGGCCGCAGACTCAGTCGACCGGCGATGGCATTGACGTGGCGGTTCATAGGGAACGCGACTCCCCTAACTGGCCGAAGCGAGCTTCTTGGGTCGAGTCTCGAACTGAAAATCCATCAAATTGACCGGATGTGGTCGTTTTGAGAGATAGAGCACTTCAATGCCGACCACTTGATTGGCTTCGTCATAGTCCACGATCACGCCGGGCGCGACCTCTTCCGACTCCTCCACCGGAACATCAACCAATTGGAGATGCAGCGCATCAGCCTCTTCATCGACCTTGAGTTTCATAACCGCCTCCTCATCCTTCGATCAAAATACAACGTGATGATCCGTAGTGGATTGGTGTCTTTCTTGACGATCACGCGCAATACCCGTCCATCGTACTCCTGAATACGACCCAGGCGATGCTCCAACTCTATGTCTACTGAATCTGTCTCGACCAGTTGAGGCACTTTCAGAACCTGTTCGATCCACTCCGTGCGAATGACCGGACGTTTGCGCAAACTCTCCTGT
>NZ_JBLYIG010000588.1:0-1582 GCF_049222245.1 Nitrospira sp. BLG_2
TCCGTGGCTCTGTGGCCATTTCCCTCTCGTTATGGCCAAAACGACGATCAAGGCCGAGATAAAAAAAAGGGGCGTAAACAGATTGAAATCTATTTACGCCCCATATTCACAAGAATTTAGGACCTCTACGTCACTCTAAGCTGACTTAGTCTAGTGCAAGGTCCGTACCACAGAAGCCGCCCGCCGCCAAATCACCAAAATCATTCGCGAACAAGCAGTTAGAGAATTGGCCGTCGATGAGCGGCCTTGGGTCCTGCGACAATATGTCCCAGCGGGGGACTTATTGAGACAGCGGCTCCGCCGTGAACCTACGCAACGAGGCCCTGCTTCCCGAAGAACTGCTTCAAAGCGGGATACACCTCTTCCTTATCGTCGATCCGGACGCCGATGAATCGGTCCTTGTTCTTGAGACGATCGTTGAAGATGGAAAGGAGCGCGCCGGAGCTGCGGCGAAAGGTGGCCATGCCCTCTTCGCCGATCTCGCCATAGCCGAAGAGATTGCAGGTCTTGATCAGCTCGTCGGCATATTTGACGGCGTCTTCATTGTCGGAGTAGTAATTGTCGCCATCCGAGAAGTGGAAGGGATAGACGTTCCAATCGCGCGGCGGAAAGCGCTCGGCAATGATTTCGAGGGCGAGTTTATAGGCCGAGCTGACGACGGTTCCGCCCGATTCGCCCTGGGTGAAGAACTGTTCTTCCGTGACCTCCCGGGCCTCGGTATGATGGCTGATGAAGATGATCTTGACCTGATCGTATTTGGTCCGGAGAAAACGAACCATCCAGAAGAAGAAGCTGCGGGCGATATATTTCTTGAATTCGCCCATCGATCCCGAGACGTCCATCATGGCCACGACCACGGCGTTCGATTCGTAGCGAACCTCGTCTTCCCAGCTCTTGAAGCGCAGGTCCTCCTTCTTGATCGGACCGAGTTTGGCCTCTCCCTTTTCGCGGGCCTGGCGGCGAATGTTCTCGAGGACGGTCCGGCGCTTGTCGAGGTTCGAGAGCGCCCCAGCGCGGCGAATTTCGGTGAACCGGGTCGTGTTGGCCGGGACCGCCTGTTTGGCCTTGTCCACGAGGAAGGGCAGATGAAGATCCTCGAAGATCATGGCCGCGATCTCGTCGATCTCGACATCGGCCTCGTAAAAGTCCTGCCCCGGGCTATCGCCCGCCTGCCCGGCTCCCGGGCCCTGGCCCTGCGGATTCTCCCGGCCAATGATGTCGCCGACCTTGGTTTTGCCGTCTCCCTGGCCGACATGTTTGCGCTTGCGATAGTCGAATCGGAACTTGTATTCATCGAGCGCGCGCATCGGCACCTTGACGCGCTTGCGCCCATTCGACAGGATGATCGACTCATTCGAGACGATCGATCCCAAATTCTTTCGGATCGCATCCTTGATGCGCTCCTTGTGACGTTCCTGGTCGATGATGCCTTTTCGCTGCAGCGACCAGTCGTTGCGTTGAACGGACATAGGGTTCGTTTGGCGTTCCGCGTTTCCGCAGAGGACTTCCGCCGACGGAAGATGGAGTGGTTGGAGTTTCGTCCGCGGACAACGTTCCATTGGTGAAAGGCCGACGCGGAAAC
>NZ_JBLYIG010000589.1:0-1979 GCF_049222245.1 Nitrospira sp. BLG_2
GAGGTCCAAAAAACCATGGAGAGCATGGTTAAGCTGGACGGAGCGCAGGTGCTTTTCCCCACCTCCTTCGGGTATTTCGATCCGCACATTCTCAAGATCGCGCCCACCTATCCCAATATTCAGTTCTTGCACTGTGGAGGGCTCTATCAGGAGGGAAAACACCCGAAGAACGTCGGAAGTTACTTCGGCTATATCGACGAATCGCAATACGTGGCGGGCATTGTCGCGGGAGGGATGAGCAAGAGCGGAAAGCTGGGATTCGTGGCCGCCAAACCAATCCCCCAAGTACTCCGGAACGTCAACAACTATACCCTCGGGGCCCGCAGCATCAAGCCAAACACGACGGTCCATGTGATCTTCACGGGCGACTGGTCATTGCCGGTCCGTGAAGCGGAAGCGACGAACAGCTTGGTGGATCAAGGGATCGACGTCGTCACCTGTCACGTCGATAGTCCCAAGGTCGTCATCACGACCTGCGAAAAGCGTGGCATCTTCTGCACCGGTTACCACTGCAATCAATCCAAGCTCGCGCCCAAAGGCTATCTCACGGGAGCCGAATGGAATTGGGCCAAAGTCTACATGGACTATGCCGAGATGATCCGTAAGGGACAGCAAATTCCTCACCTGGTGCGAGGAGGGTTGAAGGAAGGAATCGTGCGGGTCTCCGATTATAACCAAGCGGTGACGGAAGCCGTCCGCAAACAGGCCGACGCAGCCAAAGAAAAGTTCATGAGCGGAGGGATGGTCGTATACAAGGGTCCGATCAAAGACAATACCGGTCGCGTCGTCATCGCGGCAGGCAAGGAGCATGTCCAAACCGATATCTGGCTGGAAAGTATGGATTGGCTGGCCGAGGGAGTCATCGGCTCAACGAAGTCATGAGATAGCCGTGCCGCAGACTCTGAATAAAGCGTTGGAACCGTTCCTCATCATCGTCGGATCTCTGACGGTCTCGATGGTGTTGTTCGGAATCTTCGTGGCTTCGGCCGGAGCGGATCCGTTCGAGGTCTATCAGACAATGTATCGCGCCGCCTTCGGCACGTCATTTTCGTGGCAAAACACGCTGGTCCGTGCCGCGCCGTTGATGCTGACGGCTCTGTGCACTGCGCTGCCCGGCTATCTCGGCTTGATCATCATTGGAGGCGAAGGCGCCGTCGTCATGGGTGGCCTCTTTGCGGCGCTCGCCGCTCTCATGATGCCTACGGCTCCTCCCATGGTCGTTCTGATCACCATGGCGCTCGCCGGTATGGCGGCGGGCGGTCTGTGGCTCACCATTGGAGGCGCCCTTCGGCACTATCGCGCCGTCAATGAAACCATCAGCAGTCTCTTGCTGAACTACATTGCCATTGCGCTGTTGAACCACCTCGTCACCAGCACCTTCCGCGACCCGGAGAGCCTCAATCATCCTTCGACGCATCATATCGGAGAGGCCAATATGATCGGCGTCATCCCGGGAACAGACCTCCACTGGGGATTGGTGTTCGGCATTGTGGCCTGTGTCATCGCGTGGTTTCTCATGCATCACACGGTGTTCGGTTTTGCCTCTCAGATTGCAGGGGGCAATGTGCGAGCCGCCCAGATCGCCGGACTGCCGGTGGGGCGGTTGATTCTTATCGTGTGCTTCGTGGCGGGAGCCGCCGGAGGACTGGCGGGCATGGTGGAGGTCGCGGCCATCCACGGGAGGGCCAACGATACCCTCAACGCCAATTATGGGTATGCCGGCATTCTCGTGGCTTTTGTGGCGCGCAATAATCCCTTGGCGGTTATTCCCGTTGCCGTCTTGCTGGGAGGCATCCGCGCCAGCAGCGGACTGTTGCAGCGAGCCCATGAGCTACCCGACGCGACCGTGCTTGTGATGCAGGGCATCATTTTTCTCGTCATTCTGTTCAGCGAAACTCTTTACGGCCGATTTGCGAGATTGCAGAAACAAGGAGCGTCTTGATGGAAGCCGGATGGTGGGGAGTGCTCATCGCGGTCTT
>NZ_JBLYIG010000590.1:0-3672 GCF_049222245.1 Nitrospira sp. BLG_2
ATATCGAGGAGATGGCCCAAGAATTGATCGATCTGTACGCAAACCGTGAGCTCGTGAAACGGAATGCCTACGGCGGAACCACGACTCTCTATCACGAATTCGAAGCGGCCTTTGAGTATGAAGAAACAACCGATCAGCTCAGGGCCATCGAGGACATCGGCCGCGACATGGAGTCGACGAAACCCATGGATCGGCTGGTCTGCGGAGACGTCGGATATGGAAAGACGGAAGTGGCCATGCGCGCAGCCTTCAAAGCCGTGGAGCATGACCGCCAAGTGGCGGTGCTGGTCCCGACCACTCTCCTGGCCCATCAACACTATGAAAACTTTGCCGAACGATTCGCGCCGTTTCCAATGCGCGTCGCGCTGCTCTCGCGATTTCAGTCCTCCAAGGAGACCAAAGCCATTCTGAAGGATGTCGGCGAGGGAATCGTCGATATCGTGATCGGCACGCACCGACTGCTGCAGAAAGACGTGACATTCCGCCGACTCGGCCTCGTCATTATCGACGAAGAGCAATGGTTCGGCGTCAAACATAAAGAAAGGCTGAAGCAGCTGCGCACCCAGGTCGACGTCCTGACGTTGACCGCCACTCCCATTCCGCGCACTCTCCAAATGGCGATGTCGAGCGTTCGGGATCTCTCGATCATCGATACTCCACCCGCAGGACGATTGGCGATCAAAACGGAGGTGATCCGATTCAGCGACAAGGCGGTGCGGGACGCCATCCTCCGCGAACTCGGACGCGGGGGGCAAGTCTATTTCGTCCACAATCGGGTCGAAACCATGGAGCGGATCGGAGCGTGGTTGCATCAGTTGGTTCCCGAAGCCCGCATGGTCATGGCCCACGGCCAGATGGATGCCAGACCGCTGGAGGCCGTGATGCTGAAATTCGTGAAACGGGATGCGGACGTCCTAATCGCCTCGGCCATCATTCAATCCGGGCTCGACGTCCCCAACGCCAACACCATCATCGTCAATCGGGCGGACCTTTTCGGCCTCGCGCAGTTGTACCAGTTGCGCGGACGTGTCGGACGCGGCGGCGAGCAAGCCTATGCTTACTTCCTCATCCCGGATGAAGGCACGCTTACCGGCGATGCTCAAAAACGATTGATCGCGATTCAGCAATTCACGGAACTCGGATCGGGGTTCCGGATCGCCGCGGCGGACCTTGAGATTCGAGGGGCGGGCAATCTTCTGGGCAAACAACAGTCGGGCCATATCGCCGCGATCGGCTTGGATCTGTACATGCAAATGGTGGAGCAGGCTGTCCAGCGGTTGAAGGGGCATGTGATGGAGGAGGAGCCGGATCCAACTCTGCAATTTCCGGTTTCGGCGTTTATTCCGGAGCAGTACGTGGCCGATCCGCATCACCGCCTGTCCCTCTATAAACGGATGACGGCTTGCGGCCAAGTCGGCGAGCTGGCCCTGTTGCATGGGGAGCTTCAAGACCGATACGGCCCTCCTCCGGAGCCGGTCGAACGACTGCTTGAAGTGATGCAACTCCGGACTCATGCCAAACGACTTCGCCTGGCCTCGATCGAAGTGCATGATCGGACCGTCAAGATTGTGTTCCACCCGAAAGCGGTCATTCCTGAGGCCTCCGTCCACCGATTGATGGACCAGCTCAAGAAGCGGCTACGGTTCCTGAGCCCGGTTGCCTTCGAGATCCAGATGGGTCATGACGACTGGCCGGCGCTCTTTTCGGAACTCAATGCAATCTTGCAAAGCCTCGATCTCTGTGATACCAAGACCATCCAAAAGGGAAAGAGTCCCCTTTAATCGAGGTCCACATCCGCCACGACATATGATGCCCTTCCGACTCCTGTTCCTCTGCAGAGCATATTGTCTCCCGGGACTGCTTGTCGGCATGTTAGCCGGTTTCGGGCCGGTGTGGGGATGCGCCGAGCGACAGGAAGAACCGGTCGTCGCCTTGGTGAATGGACGGGCCATTACTCAAAGTGAATTCGATCTTCACTGGAGCGAACTTTCCAAAGCCACACGCTCGCGTTATGAGAAGGAGGGTGGTAAACGACAATTCCTGGACGAACTCATCACCCGCGAGCTGCTGATGCAGGAAGCCCGTCGCCGAGGGCTTGATCACGACGATACCATTCGAGACAAGACACAGCGGTATAAAGAGCAGCTGATTCTCGACGAGCTGTTGAAAGACAAGCTCCAATCCAAGGTCGAGCTTACCCAGGCCGAGCTCGATGCCTACTACAAAATGAACGCCGGCCAACTCCTGGACCCCTTGAAAGCCAATGTCTCGGTGATGCTGCTCCCCAATGTGTATGCCGCCAAAGACCTGGAAGCGCAGGTGAATCGAGGCGGGAGTTTTGCCAAGTTTGCGCAGCGATATTCGCTCGACGAAAAAACAAAATCGAGGGGCGGCGAGCTGGGGCCCTACCGGAAGGAACTCGTCCCTTCCGAAGTCGAGGCCGTCATCCACACGCTGAAACTCGGGATGGTCAGCGCGCCGATCAAGACCGACAGCGGCTATTACCTGGTCATGCTGACCCCGCTCGACGAGGCCGTGATCCAAGCCGATTTGGCAAAGCAGGAACGGCTTCGACAAGAATTACTGGCCGATAAGCGCCGCAAACAATTCGAAGAAATCATCGCCGATATTCGGACCAATGCCGTGGTTCGCCTCGCCGAAGCCTCCCGCCATATCACAGAGGACACCGGCAAACGTTAACTTCTACTCGATATCCACGAACCCGCCCGCTTCGTGTAGAATCATGCATCAGAGCGCTCCGCCGGGGATGATGGCATCATGAAACACGAATCGATTGGATCAGAATGGTCGGTTCTTGTGACGTTCCTGCTCACCCTGTTGATGATTCCGATATGGCCGCCGGCCTTTTCCGAGGCTCGTCTTCAAGACCGCATCGTCGCCATCGTCAATTCGGAATTGATCATGTTGTCGGATGTGAAACGTGAGTTTGAAGTGGAACAAGAGCGACTTTTCCGCGAACACCATGGCAACGATCTCGCCCAACGGTTGAAAACCGCGGAATACATGGCCTTGACGAAGCTCATCGAGCGGCGATTGCAGCTGCAGGAAGCCAAGGCAAAAAAGGTCGAGGTATCGGACCTGGAAGTGAAGCAAGCCATTGAACAGATGAAGAAGCAAGGCAACTCCCTCGACACCGCTAATCCGAGCCATGTGCAGACTGTTCGCGATCAGATTCTCCTCATGAGAGTCGTGGATCTGCATATTCGCGGCAATATTACCGTCGGAGACTCTGAACTCAAGCGGTTCTACCAAGAGCATCGTGACCGCTTCGCCCTCCCCGAAGAGTACCAACTGAGCCAGATCATCATTCATCCGCGCTCCTCGGATGGATTGGCCGAGGCCTTGACCAAAGCCCGCCGAGCCATGGACGAATTGAAACGAGGGGAGAAATTTGAAGAAGTCGCCATGCGATATTCCGACGGCGCCAATGCCTTGCAGGGTGGACGACTCGGATGGGTCAAACAGGGGGAACTCCTCCCTGCCATTGAGCAAGCGGTGGCCCATTTAGTGTCGGGAGGCATCTCGGACATCATCGAGAGCCCGGAAGGAGTCCGGATTATCCGCATGGATGACAAAAAGCCGAAACAGTTTAGCCGGTACGAGGACGTACGTCGGGAAGTTCAGGAACTGGTCTATCAGCAGAAGAGCGAT
>NZ_JBLYIG010000591.1:0-10926 GCF_049222245.1 Nitrospira sp. BLG_2
GAACATACAGCGGCGCAATTACTTCGCCGGCGATCTCGCCTCGACGAAGCCGCTCCATTCCGATACGAGCGACCTGGCTAGCGGAAGGCCTGAAGACTTGATCGGGCCCTACCGTGACGGTGACTGACGGCCGCAATGCCGCTTGGATCTCATGTCCCATCGACGACCATCCGTCTCCAAATACGATCGTGTGTTCGGTGAGACTCTGCGCTAACGCTTTTGGAGTTCCTACTTGTTCGTTGAGCACACGATTCAATCGCTGATCCCCTACCCAGCGAAAAATCGCCCAATAGACTTCCCCACGACGACTGATCAATATCGGACAGATAGGAACGGATGCCGCTTCCAGGCTCCTCGCCATGGTTTCCAATGTCGGTACCAATACCAGCGGAAGACCAGTGGCCCCCCGAAGTCCAAGGCACGTTGCAATACCCACTCTAATACCGGTAAACGACCCCGGCCCGATCGAACAGGCAAGGCCACTGAGATCGCTGAGTCGCAATCCGGATTGAGACAATAGTCGATCGATAGCGGGCAAAAGGAGAGAGCTCTGAATACCACCAGCCTCTTGCTCATGCATCGCTAAGATGAGCTGGTCTTCGAGGATCGCGATACTCTGCCAGGTCGTGGCCGTTTCAACCGCAAGGATTTTCATCGATGATCTATTAGGAGAGCTGGCCTAAGTCTTCTACCCTTATAGCTTGATTGTGATGCATCTCATGGAAAATAACTTGTACTGAGCCTTGTCCGCGACCATCTTCGAGAGAAATCTTGAACGGCCGGAATAGCCGAATATCCTCATCACCTACAGCCTGTGCTCGAACACTTCCCTCCTCGAGCGGCCTAAAATCATCGTACTGAATCGTCGCCTCGACCTCTCCACTCGACCCAAGCCAGTCTTCTTGTACCACCAGCAATCGGCGGTCAAACCATAGGCGGCGGATCGGAGGACGCGACGAGCCCGTTCCCTCAGCGGTCGGCGCATAGACATCGAGGCGATATCGGCCCTTCTCTTCTATGACCTTAACTGCTTCATCCCTGGCAACGGAATTCGTCCCCAGCACACTACCGAGCGCCCATACACTCAACTGAGAGAATCGAGCCAACCTCCCCACATCCTTCATGTCAGACCGGTGACCAGCATAGGTTTTCCCCTCGAGAGGCAAGCGGAGCTTGTACAAATCATCGGCTTGAACAAAGTCGAACAACTCGCTTCCGAGAGGAGTAAAGCCTCTCAGCCGCAAAGCGTTCGGCCGACGGTAGTAGACCGCGCCCTCGACTCGTGAGGCGATTGGAATGAGCCCACCCCGGACTTTCGCGCTGAACAATCCCTTCACAGATTGGATGGCCGCTTCACGGTGATGCAAAAGAGCCGTCAATTCCTGCGCCGTAACTTTTCTGAGCGGCAGTTCTTCTCTTGGCGTCATGAGAGTACAACCGGTCAACATGAAAGTCGCCATGCAGAGACCGAGAGCGCGCTCCAACCCCTTACTCCCGCTCCGTTCCGTCCTACAAGAACGCAGAGGTGGGGCAGAATCTATGCGCATGACACAAGAGTATTGTGAGGCGGCACGCTGGACGAGCACTGAGCCTCGCCTGCCTCTCGCTTCCCCATTTCTACGCCAACACCACATCCAATGCCTCTCGCACTTCTTGAATCCCGATCAGCTCAATCCCATCGATGGGATCGAGCTTCATGAGATTTCGTTCAGGCAGAATACATCGCTTGAACCCCATCTTGGCGGACTCTCGAATGCGCAGTTCAGCCTGACTGACGGCGCGCACCTCACCTCCCAAGCCAACTTCACCTAAGACCACCGTTCCCGGCTCGACAGACACCTCCCGTAAACTAGATGTGACAGCCGCAATAATGCCTAAGTCAATCGCCGGTTCGTCGATATGCATCCCTCCCACGACATTCACATACACATCTTGTCCGGAAAGATGGACTCCGAGCCGTTTCTCCATCACGGCAAGCAGCAGCGAGACTCGATTGACCTCCACTCCATTCGCCATTCGTTTGGGCATGGCATAGGTTGTTGAGGAAACCAGTGCTTGCAATTCGATCAGTATCGGCCTTGTACCTTCAAGGCTCGACACAACCACAGATCCGGTACTCCGTTCAGAGCGTTCAGCCAAAAATAGCTCCGAGGGGTTATTCACCTCTTCAAGCCCTGCCTCCTTCATCTCAAACACCCCAATTTCGTTCGTCGATCCAAAACGATTCTTCACCGCGCGGAGAATTCGGTAGCTGTGCCCTTTATCTCCCTCAAAGTATAAAACCGTATCGACGATGTGCTCCAGCAGCCGTGGCCCGGCAATCGCCCCTTCTTTGGTCACATGCCCAATGATAAAGACCGGGACACCGGCTCGTTTCGCAAACCACATCAGCTGCCCAGCGACTTCTTGAACTTGACTGATGCTACCAGGCGCAGATGTCATTTGTTCCGTGTACACCGTCTGAATTGAATCGATCACGACGGCAGCCGGCCCACATTCCTGGACTGCTTTCAGAATCTGCTCAAGGGAAGTTTCGGCGAGAATGAACAGATGCGGATGCTCGATGCCTAGCCGCTGTCCTCGCATCTTCATCTGCCGGGGAGACTCTTCACCAGAGACGTAGAGAACCGGGGCCTCCTTCGTCGCCAACCGGGGCAAGGCTTGCAAGAGCAGCGTCGTCTTCCCAATTCCGGGATCGCCTCCGATCAAGATCACCCCGCCGGGAATGACTCCACCTCCCAGAACTCGATCGAATTCACCAATACGGGTGAGCCGTCGGTCCTCCCCCACTACTTCGATTTCATTAATAGGCGTAGGCTTGGCCTGAGTTATCTTCATGGCAGCAGGCCGTCCCTTCCCCGTAGACGCTTGTCGCTCCTCTTTCATCGTATTCCAGCCGCCGCAGTCTGGGCAGCGACCGAGCCATCGTGGCGCCTGATGTCCACAGGCTTGGCAAGAAAAGACGACCTTGGATTTCAACAATGGCCTCGTGGATGAAAACTATACCAATGCATCCATCTTAATGAATCTATGCATAGAATAAAAGCTTGGAAGAGCCGTATGAAGCGACGAACTCAGCTTGGCATCTTGAATTTCGGAAGGATTAGAAAGACCACATCACAAATACATCTAAATCCACGTGAGGTAGTCACCATGAGAGTGTCTGTGCAAATAGCGTCGCGGGTTACCGATGGAGAGATAGCGACAGTCCACTGCAGATTAGGGCTTCGGTCGGAAACTTTAACCTTGACGAATCATCATGATTTACCCTAACTATTGTTGATAAACTCACTCTACTTTATGAAGCTCTCGAAGAAAAGTGAATACGGCCTCCGGGCGCTGCTTGAACTCACGTTGGCCCATGGAAAGATGACGCTGCAGCGTCACCACATTGCCGCTCGCCAGCATATCCCCGTTGAATTTCTAGAGCAGATTCTTCTCACGCTCAAACGAGCCGGCCTCATCTCCAGCCGGCGTGGTGTCAACGGAGGATATGTCCTTATCAAACAGCCGAACGAGATCACACTCGGTCAAGTCATCCGCATACTCGATGGTCCGCTGGCGCCGATCGGCTGTGTCAGTAAGACGGCGTACCAGAAATGCAGCGATTGTCCTTATACGAATAAGACGCGGTGTCCCGTACAACAAGTCATGGGCACGGTCCGTGATGCGATTGCCGGAATCCTTGATCACTATTCGCTCGCCGACTTTGCCGCAGACCATCCCGAAGGCTAAGCATTCATGGATACAGTTGTTCTTGTCCTCATTACGTTTATCGCCGCCACAGTGAACGGCGCCTTAGGGTACGGCTTTTCCTCCATTACTGTTCCCGTGGCCTTGTTGTTCTACACCAATCGCATATTGAACCCTGCCCTCGTGCTGATCGAACTCGTCATTAATGGATATGTGCTGTTCATGAATCGGAACAGTATCCCGAATATCTGGCGGCGTGTGGTTCCCATTCTGATCGGTCTGGTCGTCGGAATCGGCATTGGTAGCTATATTCTCTTTTTGGTTCAGCCTGCATGGATCAAATTCGTCACCTATTTCTTTTTATTACCGTTGATCCTCCTTCAAGCTGCCGGTATCCGAAGACCCATTCAGGCTGAAAAGGCTATTGCCATCCCGTTTGGAATTGGAATCGGAACACTCTATTCGGTCACGACCATTTCCGGTCCCCCTCTTGCGCTGCTCTTCAACAATCAGGGATACGCCAAACAAGATTTCCGCGCTGCCTTGGGAGTCATTCGTGTCGCTGAATCCTCCCTCACAGCGATTGCGTATGGATTCATCGGCTTCTACAGTGCCGACAGTATGGATATTATTCCCTACATCGTTCCGAGCGTCATCATTGGTATTCCACTCGGAACCTATCTCATCCGATTGATGGATCCCGAAACGTTCAGACGCATTTGCATGGCATTCGACGGGTTAGTGGTCGGATTCGGCCTGTCTCGGGTGTTAGTGGAACTCGATTTTGCCACACCCATGACAACCTACAGTATCTTGTCGATCGTGATTCTCATAAACGGTTACCTGTTGTTTCGATTTTTTAGAGATCGAGCAGATCCCCAATCATAATATCCCCTCGTAATACATTCAGCTGTCTTTCATCACAGAGCAAGTGGCTCAGGTCCTAACAGCTTCCGCTGTTCCATTGCCGAATTTGATTTGGATGCTAAGCCCTTCACTCCAGCCACCCCTCATGGCTGCAGTAAATTTATAAGCCATTGAATAAACTTATTACTTTTACAATCAAAAATGGCATTCGTTTTGCTTGGCCCATCCTTCCCTAGGAATACCCCGAGGTTGCACTGCAACACGATAGGTCATCCATCAACCATAGGGAGAGGTTCAATGTTGTCAAATAAGACGTTGATTCAACTTGGTGGCCGGAAGTCTATGGGTTCAATTCTCCATCTCATCCTGTTGAGCATCATTCTTTTACCATTAGCCAGCTGTACCGGCGGTGAGGGAGAGGCAGGACCAATGATTTCCAGCCTCGCCACACCAACAGAAGACGCCACGACTGATTCAAATTCGGATCTTTCCAACTCGGAGCCTTCTCTCGACGATACTGAACCAGATATGGGTGGAGAAGAACCCATGCCCATCTTGGAAGAAGCTGGTGATTCCACTTCCTCCCCTGCCGATGTAGCTAGTGATCCAAGCATATCAGGCTCCGAGGAGACGGAAGACCTCATCGCTTCCTTACCTGCCACTCCGGAGAACAACCCGGTCATTTCAATGTCCTCCACACCGACCGGAGCAGCCGCCAATTTAACATGGCAACCATCTTCTGATCCCAAGAGAAAGGGTTACTACGTCTACTACGGGAAACAGCCAGCAGAAAGTCCGGGGGTGTGCTCCTATGAGGAGCGGATAGCTGTTGATACTCCATCCGTCACGATCGCCGAACTTGAACCCAACACGCCTTATTTCTTTGCCGTCAGTGCTTACGATAGCTTTGAAAGCCCTTGTTCGAATGAAGTCACAGCGATAACGCCTCCCGCTGGGACCTGACATGTCATGTAGTTCACAGGCGAGCGGCGAAGGGTCTCGCGGAAATGAGCACGACGCGCCTCAGGAACGGCCCCTCTGCGTTTGCAGCAAGCGCCCGAGGGGTTCGTCGCTAGGCGTGGGATCAGGAGATACTTTGCCTGCTGTTCTACCGTCAGCGTCGGACCAAAATCACTAACGCCGCATAGAGTGCGAGGACCTGCCGCGGGGAGGTGGCGCGGTCTTCCGCCAATTGGTGGGAGTTGCTCCTCTCCAATGCGCCAGCCCTGCAAAATCTTCGGCCTCAATCGACCGCGGCGTGAACCCTCGTGCCTTACCGGCCTGTTGTCGCGTCAGCTGCTTCGCGAGGACTGGGAATCACAGGACTCGCCGAAGTTCGCTTCCATGATTCTGTCCGCTCACCTCATTCATACCTAGGAGTCTACAGAGGACATATCTGACATTTCTATTGCGAGGAAGAGGCAATATCATTGTGGAATTACAGAGCTCATCTCGTCATTGACCTCTGCCCGGACGATTTGTTAGCCTCAAGTTCTGTCAGGCTACTGCCGAGAGCATACAATCAAATACTACACGTCCTTGATCTCTTTCCGAAAGGATCTCCCATGGCCGGTTTAATTGCCTCCCCTGAACTACTCAATGCCTTACACAATAAGGCAACTCAACTCCGCATCCACAGTGTGCGGGCTACCAGCGAGGCCGGGAGCGGCCATCCCTCGAGCTGCGCATCCGCTGCCGACGTCGTCGCCGCATTGTTTTTCTCCGTCATGCGTTACGATCCCCATAATCCAAAGGCGCCTAACAGCGATCGTTTTATCCTGTCAAAAGGACATGCGGCTCCGCTGCTCTACGCTGCATGGGCGGAGGCGGGTCTCTTTCCGCAGAGCGAGCTCTTAAAATTGCGCACCTTGGCGTCCGACCTTGAAGGACATCCGACTCCCCGCTTGTCCTTCGTCGATATGGCCACTGGTTCGCTTGGGCAAGGACTTCCCGTTGGGATCGGCATCGCGTTGAACGCGAAGTTCGTCGACAGGCTCGATTATCGGACCTACGTGTTGATGGGTGATGGAGAATCGGTCGAAGGATCAGTCTGGGAGGCTGCCGAGATCGGCCGACAATATGGTTTGGATAATTTGTGCGCCATTGTTGATGTGAACCGACTGGGTCAGAGCGACCCCACCATGCTGCAGCATGACATGGATGCGTACCGTTCCCGGTGGGCAGGATTCGGATGGCATGCCATCGTCGTTGACGGTCATGATTTCACAGCCATCCTCACGGCGTTTGATGAGGCTGCCCGCACCAAAGGACAACCGACCGTGTTGCTGGCTCGAACGTACAAAGGCAAGGGTATTTCATTCATCGAGAATAAGCCAGACTGGCACGGCAAACCGCTTAAAAAAGGCGAAGAGACTCAAAAGGCCCTCGACGAACTCACGAAGCAATTGAGCCCGAACGGCGCGGTGATTCAAATTCCAAAACCATCCGCTCCCAGCACCGCTCCTGTACCCATCGCCCCGATGCCCCCCGCGCCTTATAAAATCGGAGACTCCGTCGCAACGCGTGAAGCCTTCGGTACGGCATTGGAAGCCTTGGGATCTGTGAACCCCTCGATCGTCGCACTAGATGCCGACGTAAAAAACTCCACGTACACCGACAAATTCGGCAAGAAGTTTTCCAATCGGTTCTTTGAGAGTTTCATCGCGGAACAAAATATGGTGGGTGCCGCCGCCGGTCTGGCTGCCTGCGGCAAAATTCCCTTTGCCGCAACCTTCGCCTGTTTCTTCAGTCGCGCCTACGACTTCATCCGTATGGCCGCGATCAGCGGTTCAAACATTAAGCTCGTCGGAACCCATGTCGGCGTCAGCATCGGCGAAGATGGACCGTCGCAAATGGGTTTGGAAGATATCGCCATGATGGCGGCACAACCAAACGTGACGGTGCTCTATCCTTCAGATGGCACCGCAACCTATCAATTAGTCGAGGAAGCTGCGAAGCGTAAGGGGATGGTCTATATCCGTGCCGGAAGACCGAAGACTCCGGTCCTCTACGGATCAGAGGAACGGTTCCACATCGGCGGCAGCAAAATCCTCCGGCAGAGCGCTTCGGATGTACTCACAATCGTGGCAGCAGGAGTGACGCTGTTTGAAGCCTTGAAAGCCCATGACCAGTTGAAGTCAGCAGGCATTGCCGTTCGCGTGATCGATCTCTACAGCATCGTTCCCATCGATAGAACTAGCTTGCTGGAGAGTGGTCGGGCGACCCAGCGCCGAATTCTCACGGTTGAAGACCACTACGCCCACGGAGGTCTTGGTGATGCTGTTCTCAGCGCCGTTGCAACGGAGGGCATGAAAGTCTATAAACTCGCCGTTCGTGAAATCCCACATAGTGGCAAGCCAGATGAGCTCGTCGACCGCTATGGAATTGGAATGCGGTCCATTGTTGATACAACCAAACAGATCATCCGTGAACATTAAGTTGGACATGGAACCGTCCGAACGAAAACCTTCCGCATCACAATTGCCCATCGGCAAATGATTCGCCTTACGAAACATTCCTTGCAGTCCGGCATTGATGTCACAAAGTCAGATCACGTGGCGACATGATGTATCTTAGGTTTTCGTTTTTTACCCGAGAAAATATGGTATAGTCCATGCCAATCGAAACTGCACCGCACTGCGAACGACTCTAGTAAACAAGACGGTAGCTGATCCATTACATTCAATAGGAGGGTACGAATGACGAGAAGGAATGCGAGCCTCTCAGCGCTGATAATGGGATGTACCTTGGTGTTTTCAGGAAGCATGGCTTCCGCCGAGGATCTACCCCCATTGCCTCCGGTTCCGCCAGACTATGCCGACAAAAAAATGCCGGCCGGCGGGTGGACCGATCCAAAAGCCATTGAGGAAGGGGGAAAAATTTATAGGGGCGAATTCAAAACGGAGGTCAACTGCAGCAGTTGCCACGGAAAAGACGGCGCACCGGTAAAAAAGGGGGCGCGGGATCTTCGTGATCCAAAACTCGTCTGCCGTTTCTCAGATGCTTTCTGGTTCTGGCGGGTATCGGAAGGTGTTCCCAAGACCAAGATGAAGGCCAATAAGGGCCTCCTGTCCGAGGAACAGATCTGGCAAGTCATGGCATATGAAAATCAGTTCTCACACGGAGGTAAGCCGGCCGATCGCTCGTGTTACAAACCCTAAGATAACGTGCAGAGAATGACTGAAGAGTAGTAACGACTGATCGACCCTATACAATAGGGTAACGCAACTCAAAGGGAAAGAGAGCATGATGCTCTCTTTCCCTTGTTCATTCGGCACTACTGCACTGTCAAACTTTAAGCATGATTAGGGGCGACAAACACCAATATTATGAGCCGGTGGCTCGTATGGTTCTTCACACCATGTTCCTCCCCGGCTGGCGCCAGAATTCCTTGCCCTGCCTCAAGCATTCGATGGTCTGTACCGACCTGAAATGTTCCTTGTCCCTCTAGAACGATATACACCTTATCCTGGTCGCCATGGACATGACCCTTTTGTTCTTGTCTCGGCTCGAAACAATAGATATCACAGAAGAAGCGCTCCGTTTGAAACAGATTGTTCTTCTTCATTTTGTCGTCGGTAAACTGCTGGAAGTCGGCAAGTGTCACGACCTTCATTATAGATACTCCCCTGTCTCCGCACGTAAGAACCGATAGTCACGACATATAGGACAACAACTCATGTATGCATGTTTGAGTTCGTTCAGAGCATTGTTCATCCCTTCCCGATCTCGTGCGACTTTGTATTAGAGGCCTTTTCATTCATCCGATCTCTCTTTGACACCGCTCGCAAACGCCACTGATACGACGACACTTGCCGCCAATCTACCTCGATCATGATTCCCTCATAATGCTGGCCGAAGTATAGTCGGTGACGATGTCAAAGTCACGATCACTAAACTTTTATGGGGAAGCAGCCGAAAAGGAAAGTCGTGACCCACATACTCGCATTCGAGGAGTAACCCTCATATGGCTTCTGAAATAGGATCGGTAGCCACCCCGGTTGAACGGCTGGAACAAGACTTCATCCGAAAAATTGAGGCAGGAGAGGTTGAGCTCCCCCTGCTCCCACAAGCCGCCAGCCAGGTGCTGGCGTTGGCGGCGGATCCAGCCTCCGATGCGGCGAAACTCTCATCCTTGATTCACCAAGATCAAGCGCTTGCTGCACATGTCATGCGGATCGCCAATTCACCGGCCTACATGCCTCGCAGCCCTGTGGTCTCTCTCCAGCACGCGGTGGCCATGCTGGGCATTACCCTGCTGTCTGAGATTGCCTTTACGGCTTCATTGAAGTCCGGCGCGTTCAAAGTTCCGGGACATGAGGACGATGTAAAACGACTGTGGCGCCACTCGCTGGCGAGCGGAGCCTTCGCGAAGGAAGTCGCCCGCATGAGACGTGTCAACGTCGAAAGCGCATACCTTTGCGGTCTGCTGCACGAAATCGGAAAACCCGTCGTATTGCAGACGGTGGCGACCCTTGCACATGCGCAACGAGTTACACTTGAGAAATCGGTATTACATGGCTGGGTCGACGGCTACCATTCCCGCGTCGGCGCACTCATCGCAGAAAAATGGAGTTTACCCAAACAAGTAGCGGCAGCGATCCAATATTACGAAGATTACGACCACGCCGATTCATTCCGTCAAGAGTGCCTGCTCACCTGTGCCGCCGATAGACTGGCGAGCCATCTCCTGACCCCGGATGATATGTTGGAAGCGACGCTCCGTGCGCAGACAGTCTTCGGGGAACTCAATCTATATCCCAACGACATCAACCAACTCCTGGCCAGAAAGGATCATGTGCTGGCTGTGGTGAATGCGCTCAATTTATGAGTACGCCCATTGCATTCGATATTATCGTGATCGGCGCCGGTCCAGCCGGCCAAAAAGCGGCGGTCCAAGGCGCGAAGGTCGGTAAGCGCGTGGCGTTGATTGAGCGGGAGCGCGGTATCGGAGGCAGCTGCGTCTATCGCGGCACGATCCCCAGCAAGACGCTGCGAGAAAGCGCCCTCCATCTGGACGGACTTAAACGGGCGGGAGAAGCGTTCCAATTCAGCCTCAAACCCGATACTCAAATTGCGACTCTCTTGAGCCGTCTTGAAGACGTCGTCCAAGCGCACGATTCTTTTATGAGCCGTCAGATCCGGCGCAACGGCATCTCACTGTTTCACGGACGAGTGCGTTTCCTAAGTGAACACACGATCGAAATGCAAACCGTGGACGGAGCGCAACAACAATTCACTGCCGACATCATCGTGGTAGCCACGGGCTCGCGTCCTAAAAACCCCGAAGAGATTCCCGTCGACCACGAGCACATCCTCGACAGCGACTCACTGCTTTCCATGATGTACTTGCCCCGGTCACTGGCT
>NZ_JBLYIG010000592.1:0-1965 GCF_049222245.1 Nitrospira sp. BLG_2
GCCCAACCTTGTCGAATACTCGTCCACGGCGCCGATCAATACCCATCCCACGGTCATTGCGGCGGCCGTGGATGGACTCTACCGCTTGGGCGCCGCCCAGGTGACCGTGGGCGAAGGGCCGGGTCATGTCCGCGACACCGAGCTCCTGCTGGAAGAATGTGATCTCGGCGCGGCGCTCCGCGATGTCGGCAAAGCGACGTTCGTGGATCTCAACAACGACGAGGTCCACCGTGTGCCGACCACCACTTCACTTACCGCGCTTGCCGAACTCTGGTTGCCCCGGTCCTTGCTGGCGGCCGATGTCGTGATCTCGATGCCCAAGATCAAGACCCATCATTGGGCCGGAGTGACCCTGAGCTTGAAGAATCTCTTTGGCGTGGTCCCCGGTTCGGTCTATGGCTGGCCGAAAAACGTCCTCCACTGGCAAGGCATCGACAATTCGATCGTCGAACTTGCTGCCACGGTTCCGATCCACTACGTCATCGCAGACGGCGTCGTGGCGATGGAGGGCAATGGGCCCTTACATGGCCCTGCAAGAGATCTGGGATGTCTCGTCTTCGCGGATGATCCGGTTGCCGCCGACGCCCTCTGTTGCGAGCTCATGGGCATTGCCCGGGAGTCGATCCGGCACTTGGTGCTGGGCACCAGACTGGGAAACCCGTTACCAGACGACTGGCTGATGTGCGGCGAAAGATACGAAGCCCTGCGACAACGCTTTCTAGTCTGTCCACATTGAGAGTCCCCTGAGAATTCCTCTCTTCCTTTACCAGAACACAACAAGAGATAATTGGTACGGCTGACATTCCCCGGAGCGCGTCACCAGGATCAGGCGACAGAAACACGCAAGCCGACTTCACGTTCCTAATCCGGAACGAGCAGAAATCGCTCCGAGACGTGTATTCCCGGGTGCTGCCACACATGCAGGAGATGGCCGATGAAAGAGTACAAGCCTTATTACGTGACAACGGCGGCGGCTGAGCCTTTGCCCCACTCGTGAAGCCGACGATTCAGTGCGATGAACACCAGATATACCTCATGGCATCAACGTCCCTTTCGGATCGTAAAAGCCTGCCCGAGCGTCTTATCAATGACGATGTGCCCGTCCCAGCGCGTCGTCAGCACATAGCGCCAACCATCACGGGAGAAGTTCAGCCCTCGTGCATGACGATCATAGCAGTGCTGTTGAGAGTCGTGTTGGATGGGGCCATCCGAAATGACGACGATGTCCGGATGGCAGTATTGGAACACCTCCTCGCAATAGCCGTTGTCTCGGCCATGGTGCGAGGCCACGAAAACATTTACCGCCGCGAGCTGCTGGCGAAAGTCATGGTTCTCAAGCAGCGCGAGCCAGCCCGCGCGCTCAATGTCACCCGGTATGACCGCACAAAAATCACCGTACCTGACGAACGCCACGATGCTGAGATTGTTCATGTCCGAAAAGCGCGGGCCGTAGGGAAGATAGAAATAGGGAATAGAGATGCCGGCGAGGTCGGCTTCATTCTGTACGGCTCCGAATCTGCTCTTCATCTCGAGCAAAGCAGCCATCCCCGGCGTGAGCGGGCCTTCCTGCAGCTTGAGCTGGCGGATCTCATTGACGCTGATCGAAGGGTTCGACAGCAGCCGCTCTATCGGCATCCGCGCCCGCAGATTCGCCAAATCGCTAACATGGTCGCTGTCGTAGTGGCTGACGACCAGTTGTTGCACCGCCCGCCAGTTCTGCGGTAAATAGACGGATGGTCGGAATCCGTTCGCATCGTGGCCGCAATCGAAGAGCACCAGGTTGTTGTTATCGGCCACCACCAGTGCCGCCGCGCCGTGTCCGACGTTGAAGATGTCAATTCTCATTTTCTGCCCTACCGTTCCAAAACGTCACAAGCGCGCAGCAACGTTTCCGCGTAGGTGAATGCGGCCGTGCGGACGGTCGCTTTTGTAAAGAAGAAGAGCCATGCGGCGAGCATCGCGACG
>NZ_JBLYIG010000593.1:0-1906 GCF_049222245.1 Nitrospira sp. BLG_2
TCCAGGCGCTGAACCTGCTGAATGGATCCGCGATCGCCGACGCAATCGCGGATCCGGACGGTCGCATCGCCAAGTTGCTTCTGTCGGGAGCGTCCGACAGGAAAATCGTGGAAGAGTTGTATGTGGCGGCACTCGGACGGCTGCCGCAGGGCCAGGAGATGGATCTGGCTCTCACGTATCTGGGCAAGGGCGGCCCTCGCGCCGAGCGCGCCCAGGACCTTCTCTGGGCTTTGCTGAATAGCAACGCCTTTCTTTTCAACCGTTAGTATTCGTCTGTCGTAACGGATACCAGTTTGGTACGTCCGTATACAATATGGGTATGCCTGTTCGTGCCGCGGCAGCCGGCTTTCTGTGTTGCGCTGGATTGCTTGCCCAGGGAACACCCACGATTTTCCAAAAGGCGACGCCGGAGGTTGAGTCCGCGCTCCGGGCACGGATCACGGAATTCTACCAGGCCCACGTCGACGGCAAGTTCCGGCAGGCGGAGCAAGTGGTGCATGAGGGCAGCCGGGAGGTCTTTTACTCCGCCGAGAAGACGAAGTTCGAATCGTTCAAAATCGTCAGCATCAACTATGAGGAAGACTACACCAAGGCCAAGGTCCTGGTGGAGGTTCCCTGGGAGCTGGTGATGCCCGGGTTTGGGAGGGTCAACAAGGTCCCGCGCCCTGTGGGGTCGCTCTGGAAGTTGGACAAGGGCCAGTGGTGGTGGTATGTAGAACCCTACGACCCGTGCAAGGGGATCATGACACCCTGGGGCGTCATGCACAAGCAGGAATGCAAGGACGGAAAGCCGCTGGGTCCGGTGACCGGCGCTCCCGGTGGCATCCCGCTTGGGGACCTGATGAAGTCTGGTCCTTCCATCAAGGAGATACAGACCTCGCTCAAGGCGAGCGCCGACTCCATGACCCTTTCGAGCGACAAGGCTTCTGACGGCCAGGTGCTCCTCACCAATCACTTTCAGGGCCCGGTCACTCTGCAGTACAGCATTGACCAGATGCCGGGGATCGAGCTTGTGGTCGACAAGGACAAGCTGGAACCAGGAGAATCGGCAACGCTGACCGTGAAGCACAAGCCCACGTCGCCGACACATAAGCCGGACATCTTCTGCCGGGTTCGCGTGCAGCCGACCGCGCAATTGCTCGAACTCCGCGTGGCATTCGCGCTGCCCAGCGGCGGCACCGAAGGCGTGAGCGGTCCGGCGAAGCCGAAGAAGTAGTTTCGGCGTATCCGGGGCAGTATCCCTCACCGGACTTTTCCGGAGCTGATCCGTCCGCACTTTGGCCCTGCCGTTGCTCAACCGTGTGCGGAGGTAACTTCGCGAAATGGTAAGCGCTAATACCGGATACATCGCGCATCCCCTGGGCGATGTCATGCGAGGCACGTTTTCTAAGCCGTCGGGCCCCGACCCTAATGGAGCGGTCCGCACGGTCTACAACCCCGAACAGGCAGAAAAGACGGAGCCTGCGTCCGCTTCAGAGAGTCCCAAATTCAGCGACGAGTTGACGAAGCTGCTGGCGAATGCGGTGGGTGCGGCTGCGGACCAAATCAAGATCCAGGAAACCACCAAGGCTTCGCCCGACGGGAAGACGAACGGGTCCCGGCAGTTTATTGTCACTGTCGACACGGAAGCGTCAGGCGAGTTTGGGCCGAAGCTGAACGGCCCGCTGATCCGGGCGCTGGAAATGACACCCGATGCGGGAAAGTTCGATTACGATCCGGCGGCTTTGGTAAAGGACCGCCTCGAAAAGATGGGCGTCGACACCAGCGGTATCAAGTTCGAGCAGTGGGAGGACAGAATCAGCAACATTGGAGGACGCCGAACCTTCAACTATCTGCGCGCCTATCTTCCAAACGGAATGAAGGAAGACTTTTCGCTGGAGTGGACGCTATACAATCCCGATATTAC
>NZ_JBLYIG010000594.1:0-4972 GCF_049222245.1 Nitrospira sp. BLG_2
TCGCCGATCTCCGCCCCCTTCATCACATGCGCTCCATGCCAGATCTTCGTCCCGGCGCCTATCCGGCACGGCTCGTCCACGAACGCGGACTCGTGAACGAAATACGCCTTCCTTTCCTTGGCCGCGTGAGGATTGGCTCCCCCGCCAGGCTCCTGTTCCAACGATTGCTGGGCCCGCTGCAAGACCTCCAACACTCGCTGCCCTTCGTTCCCGTCTGTAATTGGAGTTTCTCTGTTCTCGATGCAGCGAAGAAAATGCAGGCACTCCTCCCGCAGCGGCTCCTTCGCTTCGACCGGAACAAACTCGGGATCGGCCTTCTCCGGCACGGGCACCCCGCCTTCCCATTTGATCGTGTGCGAGTACAGGGCAATTTTTTTCTCCCACGGCTGCGTATCCTCGAAGACGGCCATCTTGGACTCGCCGATCACGACAAGTTTCTGCTCCTTGAACGGGTGGAGCCACGAGACGAAGACGTGCCCATTAACGCCGCTGGGAAATGACAGGTGGGTGGTGGTAACATCCGCCAGTTGTTTATGCAGGTAGTTGTGTCCAACCGCGGATACATGCTGTGGCATTTCGTTACACAGCGCCAGGATCATCGAGATATCATGTGGGGCGAAGCTCCACAGTGCATTCTCCTCTCGTCTGATCTTTCCCAGACTCAATCTCGTGGAGTAGACATACTGAAGCCGCCCCAGGACTCCCCGATCAACCATCTCCTTCAACTTGAGGAAAGCCGGATGGTACCGCAATAAATGCCCCACCATGAGTACCCGCTTTCCTTCCAAGGCAATTGCATTCAATGTTTTGGCATGGTCGATATCCAGCGCCAGCGGTTTTTCAACGAATACATCCTTGCCGGCCCGCAACGCTTTCGCGGCAAACTCATAATGGCTTTCGGCCGGAAGCGCAATGACCACTGCCCTCACTTCCGGGTCAGCCAGAACATCTTTAAACTGAGAGCAGTATCTGGCATCCGGGAAACTCTTTCGGAGAGCGGCTAAGGCCTCGAGGCGGGCATCGCAGATCGTATGAAGCGCTCCCACTTCTGCATAGTTCCGAACCAGATTCTTCCCCCAATATCCCGCCCCGACCACAGCTACTGTTTTCATAAGTTTCTCCACGAAAAGTCTGTTGGTCCCGAATACCGCAATGCAACTGGTCAACTTGCCTGCATCCCGGCATCTCTAAACGCGACACCATAGGTCTTTCTGTATGCTTGAGCTTCTCGCGACTCTCTCCATTACTAGTGGATCGTTCGTTTCAGCGCCTGTCCAAACTTACGGAATCCAATCCTCGGGTTCTTCATTTCCTGCAACATTTCACTCACCGCAGCCCTTGCCACCTTTACCCACGAGATGGGTATACCAAGATCTGCCATCCTCGATCTGTGGAACTCCCAAAAATTCTTTCCTTTAAGTTTGAGGACCGCCCCACCCAATCGACTGTAATACCTCTTCATGTACCGATGGAGAACCGCGGCACGTTCATCTTCCTCGAGATAGGCGCGCCCATATTTCAATACATTGCTGATATCCGCGATGAGATCCGCATATAAGTCATTCGGCTTGGTGCTGGTTTGTTCGGAGTGGATTCTCTCTACCGAGAGGACTTCATGCACGAAGCCGAAATCAGACTTATCCAAGTAATCGTAAAAGGCACAAATATCGGCATGGGGCAAGGACGTCGAGTAAAAAGGCGTATTTGCTCGAACCAAATCGGACCTATACAGAGTACTCGTGGGAGGACCGAAAATTGTTAGGTCGTCAAGGAAGGTCATCCGACACGCCTGACGACCCGAAACCAACTCCGCATTACGCGACACACCTTTCCACATGATCCGATTGGACCTCTGCTGGTATGATCCGATGATCCCGGCAGTAGGATTTCTCTCTCCAACTTCCACCAGCAACCTGAGGCACTGCGGATAGATCCAGTCATCGGCTGAAACCACCTTACAATACTTGCTCTCCGCGGAAACATGGCGGAAGGCAATATTATGATTCTCAATCACTCCAACATGTCGTTCATTGGTAACAACCCAAATGCGGGCGTCCTTATGCGCATACTCCCGTGCAATTTCCAGTGTCTTATCTGTGCTGCAGTTATCGACAATCACGTATTCAAAATTCCGGTACGTCTGCGCCAGTACGCTCTCGACGCACTCAGCAAGATATTTCTCTCCGTTGTACACGGGAGTGAGCACCGTCACGATCGGTGTCCTCGTACTTCCTGTTGAATCACCCATGACCAAAGACCGTTCCTTCTACTCTCTCAGTCGCCTAGACTTGCGTTCCCCGCTCCCGCTCCGCGCTTCCCGGTGCTCCCACCCGGCTTTACAGCGCTTGTTCTGACTTCGAACAGTTCAGCTGATTGCCCTTGGTAAAGATGGCTGGCTCCTCAAGCCGCGAAAGAGTTCCACATAGAATTCTTTTTGGCGCATGACGTATAAGAGCATCCAAAGATACACACCGATCAAAATGCCGCCGCCCAATAGAAGCCGGATCATAGGTGCCAGCGATTGCGCATAGGACAAGGTGGCGATATAGGCTGATCCCGCGGCGACCATCGTCGAGAGAAGGGGCCGCCCGACAGTCTGCAAAAGATCCCGCGGAGAAATTATGGTTCCGTGTATGCACCAGGCAATATGCGGAACCACCCACAACGTCAGGGCGGCAGAATAGGCAAAAGCGACGCCGCTTGGGCCGTATGGCAATCCGAGAAGATACGCCGTAATCACCAAGGGAGCGATGACGAGGGCAAGTCTCAAGCTCCGGCCCACCAAACCGATCGAAACGAGCAGCCAATACATCGGGTTGATTAACGCCAGGATTAGGATCGTCGGAGTCAACAATCGGAAGATCGGGACTGCATCCCCCCACTTTGGCCCAAGGACAAGAAGGATGATGTCGTCGGCAAACAGGGCGCACGCCACGGAGACGGGCAGGGTGAGCGACAAGACCAACGCGTAGCTCTTGAGGAAATAGCTTTTCAGGCGGCTGGGTTCGTTCTGGAGCCGCGACAGGGCCGCGAATATCACTCCGCCCGTCGCGGAATTCAGATTCTCTGCAGGAATACTGACGAGCTGATAGGCCCTCCCATAAATCCCAAGAGCTTCGGCGCCCCAGAATCGACCGAGCAGCACTTTTTCTATGTTATATGCCACGTACACGACGAGGCTATTTAAGGTGGCCATGCCTCCAAAACGCACCATCGTACGGATCGTCGTTCCTCCGTGGGGCATTCCAGGCACCCATGTACCCAACGCCCACAGGCAGACGGTGGAGGCTGCCGGCAACGCGACCGCCATGCCGACGAGCGCCCAGTATCCAAAGCCGCTTAGGGCCATACCGATGCCCACGCCAATGCTGATTGATAACGCTATCGTTTCGATCACAGCCAACGTCACGAAGCGCATCTCCCGCTGGAGAAGTGCCGAGTGTTGCACTCCGGCCGCGTTGAAGAGAAAACCAGTCCCCACCGCTGCGGTCACGAAGAACAGTCGCGGCTCTTGATAAAAGGACACAAGGATCGGCGCGATCGCTATCGACAGACACCCCAGCAGCGCCCCCACCGCCATGTTGAGCCAGAATAAATTCGACACTTCCTCGTGGGAAATCGTCGTGCGCTGGACTGTTGCCATCGATAACCCGGCATCCTTGAATAAACTGAACACTCCCGTGACAGCGGTTACCATCCCGACCAGTCCGAAGTCCTTTGGTTCCAGCAACCGGGCTAAGACCATCAGGGAACCAATCCGAAGGATAAAGTTTGCTGCTTGGGCGCAGAGCTTGGCGACCCCCCCACGTAGCGCCCTCTCTTTCAGGTCTTTCATCGGGACTTTACGGACGACATCGCTTCATAACCTGGACGTATTGCTAATCGCTACCAGGATAAGAAGCTAGGAGATGGATCCGTTTGCATTCGCATGAGCAGCAGCAGACTGACGACTGCTTGGTCCAAAATCGCTCGCCGCCGCCGTGGCAGGCAAGGCCGTCATTTTTTGACCCTGCGACCCAGAACAGCGCAAATCTGATTGATTTACCAATGTATTCTTGGATTCCCCTAGGACCCGCTCAAGCCAGATCTCCCGCCACCATGAATAAATGCTCCTCGGACAGAACATTCGACAATCGCTATATCGTGCTTCACACCACACCCCCTCCAAAATGATGGAGCTGTTCGCGAGCGTAATCAGCCTGCCCGTCTTCTCATCGATAAACTTATTCAGCCTCGCCTTGACACGATAGGTCCCACCGCAGTAGGGAACCGCTTCGGCGTCAAAATACAGACCCCGATTTTTATTGTCTGAATTGAGCGTGGCAAGGATATCTTTGTATGGTCTCACCCTCACCAACTCGCCCGGCTGGAGATTCAGCGCGCACGTGGGCGTGGGTTGATTCACCGGGATCGACCCGCTTTTTCTCGGGTAAGGAATGCCGCCCCAGATAGATTGGAATCGGTCATATAGCCACCGCAACGGCCGACCAAGCCCGATTCCAGATTGAATCAAGTTGAAGTACGTCGCATAGACGAGACCACGAAGCATTCTCCCGATCGTCACATTTCCAGAGGCATAATCCTCCGCATACTGCCGGATATCCCACCAGGGCAGAAGGGCCCCGGAGAACGGTAGTTGAGTGGCTTGGCAGCGATACCTGGGCCCATCGACCGATTGCGGACCTATCTGATACCTAGCCTTCCATACATCAGCCTCTGTACAGACGGCTCCCGCACCCTCCTGCGTGCTGTTCGCCTGTGTGGCTGCCGGGAGCTGATCGCTGGCTGCGCCCGTTTCTGAAACCGGACGCAGCCAATCAGTCTTCCAAAAAATGAGACAGGCAGCCTGGCATCCCCCATACGCTTCTCCGTCACAACGCAGGTCGAGGTGGACTGCACGGGAAATCCGTAGTGACCTTACCGGATTCACTGTATCGCAGGCCTTATGAGCTCGCTTGTATACTTTGAATCG
>NZ_JBLYIG010000595.1:0-2559 GCF_049222245.1 Nitrospira sp. BLG_2
GACCGGCAACGTCACGGCATCGGCCTGAGGGGTCCATGTCGGTAATAACTCTTTCTCCTCGTCTTGTTCGCCATCGCGCCGGATCGTTAAACCCAGTCCGGCCTTTCTTCCCGACTCAAAGGTAGGCACAACACAAGCGACGTAATCCGTGAGCGGATCGAGACGGCGCGGACACAACAAGCGCGAAAGGGTGAGCGCGGGATCGCCGCCGAGCGACTTTTCGAGCGAGTCCTTGTTACGCGCGCTTCCGGCGACTTGCGCATGGGCCCAAGCCCAGGATTCAGCCAAATCGGGAAGTTCGTGTGCCGCGTGAGCCTTGATCTCAAGGACAGGCAAGGGGAGATGACGGTCTACGCGCAAAGTCACGTCATGTTGCTTGCGAACGACGACGAGACAGAGCCAGGGACGCAACTTCCCATCGGCATTTGCAACAGCGGGTGTAAAGATCCAGGGAAAGTCGGGACGATCAAATTCGACGGCAGGAAAGTAATTGGGCTCGAAGTCTGTTGAGAGATGTCGTGGCTCGGTGCGGATGACTTGCAGGCGATCGATGCCGGTGATATCGCCAGGCCCATAGAATCGCACCTGACGTTCGATATCGGGTGAAGCGTTGTTGAGGCCCAGCTTGACCCGCACGGAGACGACGCCCGGTTGGTTCGCGCTCATGTCCGGCGTCTTGATGCCAGATGCCGCTCCCTGGCGCACCCACGGAAGGAAGATGTAGTTCGCTGAGGAAAGGCTCATGGTTGCGTGACCGACGTTCGACTTATTCGTTCCCGTTACACCGTCTGGAGTTCCGATGGTCGCAAGACCCGGAAGCGACCGGCTTGGGTCGGTGTCTCCTGCTTCACCTTGCGGAGTTCCGCCACCGCTTCTGTATACGTAGGCCTTCTGTCCGCCGCGCCTGGCACCGGCTGCTCGGAGAGTTGCTCCTGGTCCACGAGGGTCCACCCCTCCCCCGCCATCCGGTGCTTGGCTGCGCCCGTGCGATACCTCGCCTTGCCCGTGCGCCGCAGCTCACTACTGCCCGCGGCTCCAAATCGTGACTGTCGGCTGAGCGACAGCGGACTCACGCGGTAGAAGCGCTGTCGGCCCTGTTCATCCTCGTCATCATCGCTCTCCGCCACATTCGTTCCCTTATCCAGAATCCACGTTTCAAACTCTATGGCCTCCGCCTCCAGCCAGTCCCGCGTATCCGTCGTGAAAACAATCGCGTCCGACAGACACGTCATTCCCGCATCCATCGGCTCAAAGGCCGGTCGTGACAATTTCTCGTCATCCGTCAGCTCCAGAAACTGTGCCGGCGCAAAAAAGTCCCTCACCGGTCGCCCCACCAGCTGATCCTCACCCACCGTCACGCTCGTGATCGTGAACCATCTCTCTCCCGCCGGTGCCGCCTGTCCAAACCGCGAGATGTCCATATTCAGCGGGACCACATTCTCCTTCACCTGTAGCATCCCCAGCGGATGCAGCAGCATGTCCGTCGCTCCGGGTCTTGCCTTCAGTGTCACCAGCGGTCGCGCTCCCGCCGGCATCTGCGTGGTCCAGCTGTCCGGATGCCTGAGCGCCTCCTTCAAGCGCGGCAGTACTTCAATCGGCGCCGGCCCCGGTGGCTTTTCACCCTTCACCAGCGTCGTATCCACTCTGATGGTCACATCCCACCAGAGGATTTCGAACGTGGCCTTGCCCTTCAGATGCAGCGGTCGTGGTCCGGCCAGCGAGCCTTCCACTTTGACTTTGAAGAGATTGGTAGAGCCCCGCTTGAGTTGCAGTTGCGCATGAAACTCCGCGATGAAGAAAAAGGGGTCAAACTGGATCAGCACATCATACCCGATTTCTCCGTGAATGCTGAAGCCGGCCGCCGCGGCATAGAGTTCCGCCCGAGCGCCCCATTGCACCGTATTGGAGGTAATCGCATAGTAGGCTTCGCAGCGCAGACGCGGGTTGTCGCCGGAAGAGAGATTGACGGCGATGCGTTCCAGCTTGGGGAAATTCGGGGGCTGATGAAAGGCCGGATGCAGACCTCCCGCCGCAAGCGCGAAGTGCGGTGAGCCTTCCCACTTGAGGCGCATCGCCATATCGCCTGTCAGCACGAACTTCTTCAGCAGCCGAGAATCGTGGAGCGAGGCGTCGAGTGAGGCGGTGCCTTGATCGAAATCAAGGATACCGACGGCGTCCATCTGCACGCGCACCAGCTCATGATCCCGGCGAGGGAGGATGGCGGCAATCTGGGCCAGAATCAGCAACCGGCGTCTGGCGCCCAACTCCAGCACGACACCGATCTCGGCCGTGATGAGCGGGGGCGTGCCCCAGGAGAGCTGGACCATGGGACCGAAGAGATGATGACCCGCCGCGGGAGGAAAGACGCGGTTGAGATTGCTGATGATCTGCGGCGCGTTGCGGATGGGATCCCGAGGGAACATCACACTGTCGAGCGTGTGGTTCTTCAGCCCCGCGCGCAGGGCCTCTTCATTGAAGGTGCGGTTGAGCGCGAGCAGGCCCCCGATGCCGGTCAGGGTGAAGCCGAAACCCAGTTGAATGGGGGTGAACCGCTCGACG
>NZ_JBLYIG010000596.1:0-1919 GCF_049222245.1 Nitrospira sp. BLG_2
ATCCGTGAGCGGGTAGAGTCGCGCCGAGTCCGCAGCACTGCCGTCATAAAGAGGCAGCAAAATGTCGCCGGTCGATGTCACCATCGCCTGACCCGAAAAATAGACGATCACGACGGCATTCTCGGCTGCATGCAGTGGAAGCCAGCCGAACAATGCTTCGTGGATATCGGCACGGAGCGCCTTCTGGTTTTGCAACAGCCGGATGTTTGATGGGGGGACACCGCCGAGGGACTGAAAATAGGCGGCGACGGTTTCCGCATCCGTTGCGACGTAGCGGCGGGGTGCAAACTTGGAATCGCGATAGGCGCCGGCTCCGATCGAGACCAGGAAGGTCTGAGGCTGGTGAAAGCCCGGCGCGGGAGCGGGAATTTGGTTCACGTCGTCCGTGTCGGTGCCGGCGGGCTGAATGGTCAACGAAAGGGTTTGGGGCGGCGCCGCGGCTCCTCCTGATTCGGCAACTGTGACATGGATTACAGCTTGTTGGGCCTGTTTGCTCGCGGGGAGGGTGGCGATGAACTCGAGGGATTTCGTTTGGCCCGCTTGTAGTGACTGGATCGGCAACGTCGCTGCAGGGAATTGCTCGATGATCGACTGAGTTCCGGTGAGAGAAGCCGATACATTCTCAGCGGAGCGGGTTCCTGCATTGGCCACATCCACACGAACTCGCACATGCTCTCCACCTTCAAAAATCAGATTACTGTTCTCGTCGAGGAGCATCGCTTTAAACTGAAGAACCGACGATCCCGAAGGCATTCCCACATTTCCGACCGGCGTCTGGTCCATCGAAGCAATGGGTTCCTGTCCACCGGTAGCCAGTCTGGCATTGAGAGAGACCCGTGTCGCAAAATCGATGACGGTGTCACGGATGAAAGGGTCGATCATATAGTTGCAGTTCTTCGGGAGCTGCTCAAGCCGTAGACGCTCCTGCCGGGAGACTTTGATGTCCGTTCGCCGGAGCAAGGTCCCCATTCGATCGTGGATACGAGCGATGGCATTGAGATGTAAGACGGCAGGAGCCCGATCATACAATACGTCTTTATTGAGGTCGAACGATGAATCAACCAGGTCGACCCGAATGACATAATCAGGCGGGGAGGTGTCGCTGGTGCCTTCGTCAACCGTCGTTTTGAACGTTCGATGAATTCCTTCCCGCAAGGCCTTCTGAATTTGATCTCCCAGGGGAATTTCCTGGAGCTGCCCACAGGAATCGCTGTAGCGAATAGTCAGTTCCTTGATTGATGGGGGAATTTCCAACTTGACACTGGCGGGTAACGGATCTCCCAGGGGCGGAAATTCCAGAGGTTTGACACAAGCGGCAAGAAAGAGGAGCGCGCATCCGATCCATGCCCCTGTCGCATGTCCCCTACGATTGAGCGGTTTTGTTGGGATCAATACATAGCCTATGGTAGCAATCTTGCCTGGGATGCCCGCCACCGTACTGGAAACATTGAGGCGAAAGCAACCGACTGGAGGAGAGGAATAAGGCAAAACCTATTGTTGGCGAGAGATATCCATCAGGGTATTCAAATCATTCCTTGATGAACGAAGACTTTTCCTCTTTGAAGCCTGTTGAAAGAGTAGTGTAATATGAAGTGTTCAAGTCGTGGAGATGTTCGTTCTTAATAGTACTCTTTAGTACTCTCGATGAGAGTCACATCCCGGAGGAGTTCAGTTATGGCCAATTGGAGTCAGCAAGCGACCAAGGTGTTTATCAACAGCGGACTGATTGTATGGGCTCTAGCCGGCAGTGGATGTGTATCATCTGCATCAGCCGCAGGAGTCCCTCCAGCATGGGCTCAAGGCTTTTCAGAGATCGTGAGAAAGACCACCCCGGCCGTTGTGAATATCGCGGTAACGGGCGGGGGAGAAGGTAGTCGGAGGCGAGGAGGAGTTCCTCCTCCAAGTCCGTTCGGGACTCC